>NZ_JBIMPP010000027.1:0-96314 GCF_043906805.1 Actinomadura sp. SCN-SB
CCGCCGACCCCGCTTCGGGGGGTGTGGGGGGTCGTCCCCCCACAATGAAAAGACACCGCCGCGAGCCGTCAGGCGAGCGGCGGGGGCCGGTGGCCCCGCTTCGGGTGGGGGGTCGTCCCCCCACAATGAAAAGACACCGCCGCGAGCCGCCAGGCGAGCGGCGGGGGCCGCCGACCCCGCTTCGGGGGGTGTGGGGGGTCGCCCCCCCACAATGAAAAGACTGTAGGTTGAGCCCGTGAGTGGGGCTTGGACTCCTGAGCGTCGCCCTTCGGGGTTGACGGGTCGGCTGGCGAGGCTGGGTTTCACCGATGCGGGGCGTGCTGAGCGCGTCTTGGCGGAGGCGGGTCGGCAGCCGGGTGGTGGACCGTCCGATGAGGTGCTGGACGCGCTGGGCGGGACGGCGGATCCGGATCTGGCGTTGGCGGGCCTCGTGCGGCTGCTGGAGGCGGCGGAGCGGGCCGGTGAGGGCGAGGCGCTGAGGGCGGCGCTGGCGAGGGACACTCCTGGGCGGGAGCGGCTGCTGGCGGTCCTGGGGGTCAGTGACGCGCTGGGGGGTCACCTGGCCCGCCATCCTGATCATTGGCGGGCGCTGGACGATGATGGACCGATCCAGAAGGTGCCGGTTCCGGCCGAGGCGGTCGCCGTCCAGGACGGGTCTTCTCCGGAGGTGCCGCCTCAGGCGGGGGAGGTGGAACCGCCGCGTCCGCCCGTCGAGGCGTTGCGTGCCGCGTTGCTGACGGCGGTGGGCGCGGATCCGGCCGTGGACGAGCCGGTGGCGCGGGACGCCGCCCCTGACACTCTGGTCGCGTTGCGCGCCGAGTACCGGCGGCATCTTCTGGCGTTGGCGGGCCGGGACCTGACCGGCGTGGCGACGGTGGGGGATGTGGCGGCGGAGCTGGCGGATCTGGCCGCTGCGGCGTTGGAGGCGGGGCTGGCGATCGCCCGTGCCGAGGTGCCGGCGCATGACGTCTGCCGGCTCGCGGTGATCGGCATGGGGAAGTGCGGCGGGCGGGAGCTGAACTACGTCTCCGACGTCGATGTGATCTTCGTGGCGGAGGCCAGGGACGGCCGGGACGAGGACGAGGCTCTGCGCACGGCGACCCGTCTGGCCGCCGCCATGATGCGGGCGTGTTCGACCAGTACGGTCGAGGGCTCGCTGTGGGAGGTGGACGCGGCACTGCGTCCGGAGGGCAAGGCGGGTCCGCTGGTGCGTACCTTGGCGAGCCACCGGGTCTACTACGAGCGGTGGGCCAAGACGTGGGAGTTCCAGGCCCTCCTCAAGGCGCGCCCAGTGGCGGGCGATCACGATCTGGGGAAGCGTTACCTCGACACCATCACGCCCTTGCTGTGGAAGGCGGCGGCCGGGGAGAGCTTCGTCGAGGACGTCCAGGAAATGCGGCGCCGTGTGGAGGCGGACCTCAACCAGCGCACGGCGGAGGCGGAGCGCCAGCTCAAGCTGGGCCCTGGGGGGCTGCGGGACGTGGAGTTCTCCGTCCAGTTACTGCAACTGGTGCACGGGCGGAGCGACGAGGCGTTGCGCAGTCCCACCACGCTGGAGGCGTTGTCGACGCTGTCCGAGCGGGGCTATGTGGGACGTGACGACGCCGCGGCGCTCGCGTCCGCGTACCGGTTCCTGCGGCGCGTCGAGCACCTCGTCCAGCTCTACCGGCTGCGGCGCACGCACCTGGTGCCGGACGACCCGGCGGATCTGCGCCGTCTGGGACGTGCCCTGGGGCTGCGCACGGAGCCGATCAGCGAGTTCACGGCGCTGTGGAGGCGGCATGCCCGGGAGGTCCGCCGCATCCACGAGAAGCTGTTCTACCGTCCGCTGCTGCGCGCCGTGGCCAGGCTGCCGGGGGAGGAGGCCAGGCTCACCCCTGAGGCCGCCAGGACGCGGCTGGTGGCCTTGGGCTACGGGGATCCCGCCGGGGCGTTGCGCCATATCGAGGCGCTGACGGCGGGGGTGTCGCGGCGGGCCGCCATCCAGCGGACGCTGCTGCCGGTGATGCTCGGCTGGTTCGCGGACGCCCCCGACCCGGACGCGGGCCTGCTGGGTTTCCGGAAGGTCAGTGACGCGCTCGGCACCACGCCCTGGTACCTGCGCCTGCTCCGGGACGACGTCACCGTGGCGGAACGCATGGCCCGGGTGCTGGGCTCCAGCCAGTACGCCACCGACCTGCTGCTGCGCGCCCCGGAGGCGGTGAGCATGCTCGGGAACGCCGCCGAGCTGAAGCCCCGCTCGTACGACGCGCTGCGCACCGAGGCGCTGGCCGCCGTCCGGCGTCACGCGCCGGGACCCGGGGGCGAGGGGACGGCGATGCCCGCCGAGGACGCGGTGGCGGTGGTGCGCGGGCTGCGCCGCCGGGAGCTGTTCCGGGTGGCGGTCGCGGACCTGCTCGGCATGGTGGACGTGCGGACGGTCGGCGAGGCGCTCACCGACATCGCGACCGTCACGGTCGAGGCGGCGCTGCGGGCCGCCATCAGCAAGATCGAGTCGGAGCGCGGCGGGCCGCTGCCGACCCGGATGGCGGTCGTGGCGATGGGCCGGTTCGGGGGGCACGAGCTGGGCTACGGCAGCGACGCCGACGTGATGTTCGTGCACGACCCGCTGCCCGGCGTGGACGAGCCGGACGCGGCACGCGCGGCGCACGCGGTCGCCGAGGAGCTGCGCAGGCTGCTCGCGCTGCCCGCCCCCGACCCGCCGCTGGAGATCGACCCCAACCTGCGTCCCGAGGGACGCCAGGGCCCGCTGGTGCGCACGCTGGCGTCCTATGCCGCGTACTACGCCCGCTGGTCGGCACCCTGGGAGAGCCAGGCGCTGCTGCGCGCCGACCCGATCATCGGCGACCCGGACCTGTGCGAGCGGTTCCGTGCCGTGATCGACCCGGTGCGGTGGCCGGAGGACGGCATCGACGACGAGGCCGTCCGGCAGATCCGGCGGCTGAAGGCGCGGATGGAGTCCGAGCGGCTGCCGCGCGGGGTGGATCGGAGGCTGCACACCAAGCTCGGGCCGGGCGGGCTCTCGGACGTGGAGTGGGTCGCCCAGCTGCTTCAGCTGCGGCACGCCCATGACGTCCCGTCGCTGCGCACGACCCGTACCCTGGCGGCGCTGGAGGCGGCCGCGGCGGCGCGGCTCCTGGACGAGCGCGACGCCACCGTGCTGTCGGAGGCGTGGCAGCTCGCGACCCGCATCCGGGGGACGATGATGCTGGTGCGCGGGCGGGCCTCCGACCTGCTCCCCACCGACCACCACAAGGAGCGCAGCGCCGTCACCCGCGTCCTGGGCTATCCCGGCACGGGCGACCTGCTGGAGGACTACCGGCGGCACGCGCGCAGGGCGCGCGCCGTGGTCGACCGCGTCTTCTACGGGGTCACGTGACCGTGCCGCGGGCCGTGGACGGCTCGGAGCGGGGCCCGGAGACGCCCCCGAGGGTCTCCGGGCCCTGGACGGCGTTCCGGACGCCCCGGGCGTTCCCAGGGCTTTCCGGGACCGGGAACGGCTGGACCGGGAGGAGCCATCCTTGCGCGGCGGCGCGCATCCCCAGCAGGACGGGGATCATCACCCGGTGCAGGACGATGTGGCCCAGCCGCAGCGACATTCCCTTCAGCTCGGCGGGCCAGCGGTGGTACGCCGACCAGGACAGCCCCAGCGAGGCACCGATCAGCGCGAACCCGGCCACGGCGTCCACCACGTAGTGGTTGGCGGTGCCCAGGATGACCAGCACGGTGGTGAGCGGGTACAGCACGCCCAACACCTTGGCCCAGCGCGGCGTGGCCAGCCTGAGCAGCACGATCCCGCACCACAGCGCCCATCCGGCGTGCATCGAGGGCATCGCCGCGTACTGGTTGGTGAACGTGGCCGAGGCGTCGCTGGCGTACAGGCCCATCGACTGGAGCGCGGTGACCGGGTCGACGAAGCCCTCGGCCTTCATGAACCGGGGCGGGGCCAGCGGGTACAGCCAGAACCCGACCAGCGCGAAGCCCGTGGCCACCATGATGCCGGTACGCAGCCAGCGGTAGTCGTGCGGGCGGCTGCGGTACAGCCACACCACCACGAGCAGCGTGACCGCGAAGTGGGCGGTCGCGTAGAAGACGTTGGCGGCGCGGGCCAGCCAGGGCAGGCTCAGCAGCGTCTGGTTGAGGCCCAGCTCGACGTCGATGCCGAGGTGCCGCTCCCAGGCGAGGATCTCGTCGGCGTGCGCGAAGGCCGGGCCCGTGCCGTCCTGAACCAGGAGCACCCGCGTCAACGTATACGCCGAGTAGAACAAAACGATCAGGAGGAGTTCCCGCCACACCGGGGGAGCGGTCAGCGCCCGGGGCAGGGGCAGGCGTGTGCCGGCCCGCCGCGGTGTGCCGCGGCGGCCGTCGTCGGTGCGGCTTGTGCGAGCCGGCGGGGCGGTGTGCGCCATGCTGGTAACTTTGCCGCGATGTGATCAGTTTGAGATCGCCGATATGAACGGTCTTCGTCTCAGACTTGAGTAGTACGACCCTCAGACTCCATCCGGACTTTCGGGTGAGCAAATTCAGGGTCGGCGCGCAGTACAGAGGTCAGGACACGTTCAGAGTCGTCCCAGGGGACTATGGCCCGCGGACCGCTCCCTGCGCAAGGAACCGCACAAGGTACGGCTACTGGAGTACCTGGTGCACCTGCATCGGCTCCTTGAGCGCGTTGCCGACCGTGCAGTAGCGCTCGTGCACCCGCTTGGCCACCGCCTCGAACACCTCGCGCGCCTTGTCGTCCCCCTCGGGGATCTCCACGTCATAGGTGATCGTGATGTCGCCCAGCACGCTGGTCGCCACCTTGTCCGCCTGGATCCTCGCCGCCAGCCGTACCAGCCGGTGCCCCCGCTTGGCGGTCAGCGGCTCCACCGACACCAGCTCGCACCCGCCCAGCGCCGCCAGCAGCAACTCCACGGGGGAGAACACCCCGTCCTGGTCGGACGATCCCATCGCCACGCGCGCACCGCGCTCGTTGGTGGCCTCGAACCCGTCCCCGACCCGCTCCACCCTGACCTCGGGCATCACAACCCCCTCGACTTCGTCGCTCTGACCGCCCACACAACACTGCCCACACGCCGGTTCTTCCCAACCGCGCACGGCGGCCTTCCTGAGACACGACGAGGGCCCCCCGGTTGCCGAGGGGCCCTCAGTGTCTCCGGTCGGCGACCGATCAGACGTCGTAGTACAGCTCGAACTCGTGGGGGTGAGGACGGAGGCGGATCTCGTCGATCTCGAACTCGCGCTTCATCGCGAGGTAGGTCTCGATCAGGTCGGGGGTGAACACGCCGCCTTCGAGCAGGTAGTCGTGGTCGGCCTCCAGGGCGTCGAGGACGCCCTCCAGCGAGCCGGGGACCTGCGGGATCGCGCGGGCCTCCTCCGGGGGCAGCTCGTAGAGGTCCTTGTCGACCGGCTCGGCGGGCTCGATCTTGTTCTTGATGCCGTCGAGGCCGGCCATCAGCATCGCCGAGAAGGCCAGGTACGGGTTGCAGGACGGGTCGGGCACCCGGAACTCGATCCGCTTCGCCTTCGGGTTGGAGCCGGTGATCGGCACCCGGATGCAGGCGGACCGGTTGCGCTGCGAGTACACCAGGTTGACCGGGGCCTCGAAGCCCGGCACCAGCCGGTGGTAGGAGTTCACGGTCGGGTTGGTGAACGCCAGCAGCGACGGGGCGTGCTTGAGCAGGCCGCCGATGTAGTAGCGCGCGGTGTCCGACAGGCCGGCGTAGCCGACCTCGTCGTAGAACAGCGGGGAGCCGTCCTTCCAGAGGGACTGGTGGGTGTGCATGCCGGAGCCGTTGTCACCGAAGATCGGCTTGGGCATGAACGTCACCGTCTTGCCGGCGGCCCGCGCCACGTTCTTGACGATGTACTTGTACAGCAGCAGGTTGTCGGCCGTCTTCAGCAGGGTGTCGAAGCGGAAGTCGATCTCCGCCTGGCCCGCGGTGCCCACCTCGTGGTGCTGCATCTCGACCGTGATGCCGGACGCGATCAGCTGCGCGACCATCTCCGAGCGCAGGTCGGTGTAGTGGTCCATCGGCGGGACCGGGAAGTAGCCGCCCTTGTACGGGGGCTTGGCGCCCAGGTTGCCGCCGGACTCCTCACGGCCGGTGTTCCACGCGCCCTCGACCGAGTCGAGGTAGTAGTAGCCCGCCTGCTGCTTGGTCTCGAAGCGGACGTCGTCGAAGATGTAGAACTCGGCCTCGGGGCCGAAGTAGGCCGTGTCGGCGATACCGGTGCCGCGCAGGTAGTCCTGGGCCTTCTTCGCGACGTTGCGCGGGTCACGGCTGTAGGGCTCGCCGGTCAGCGGGTCGTGCACGAAGAAGTTGAGGATCAGCGTCTTGTGCTGGCGGAAGGGGTCGAGCACCGCCGTGCTCGGGTCCGGGAGCAGGAGCATGTCCGATTCGTGGATCTCCTGGAATCCGCGGACCGAGGACCCGTCGAACATCAGCCCCTCGGTGAAGACGCTCTCGCCGAAGCTCTCCACCGGGAAGGTGAAGTGCTGCATCTTCCCCGGCAGGTCCACGAACCGACAATCGACGAATCGCACACCTTCGTTCCTGATATAGCTCAGGACCTCGTCGGCGCTGCTGAACATCCAGCCTCCTTGGGCGCTTTTATGGCTGTGAGCGAGCCTAGGAACGAGCCGTTTCCCAGCCGTGTCTCATATGTTTCGGCTGTGTTACGCGCCACTCTGTGCGTTACGCCACTATGGCGAGCGTATCGGCCACGGCTTCCCGCCGCGCGGCGACACCCTGGTCCGGGCCCCGTGGGGGACGGGATAGCGTAGAGGCATGAGCACGGGCAAGGAGCGTCCCTCCCCGGCGCCGCGGTGGACGCAGACGTGGCTGGGCGGCGCGCGCACGGCCGGGGCCGAGCTCGGCTACCCCGGCGAACGGCTCGGCCTGCCGGAACGCGGCTCCGGCGCGGTCGCCCCGTACGGGCGCAGGCTCCTCGCCCTCTTCATCGACTGGGCCCTGTCCCTGCTGGTCGCCAGCCTCCTCGCCCGCCTGTTCGACTGGGCGCCGCCGCAGCGCAGCCTGTTGACGCTCGCCGTCTTCGGCGTCCAGGTGTGGATCCTGGTGGGCCTGCTCGGCACCACGATCGGCAAGCGCCTGTGCGGCATCCACGTGGTCCGCCTCGACCGCCGCCCCGTGGGCCCCCTCTGGGCGTTCGCCCGCACGATCCTGATCCTGTTCGTGGTCCCCGCCCTGATCTGGGACCGCGACTACCGGGGCCTCCACGACCGCGCCAGCAACACCGTGGTCGTGAACATCTGACCAAACCCAAGCCCCCAGCCCCGAACGGAGGCATTGCGGAGGGGCGCCGCTCACGCATGCAATAAAACCCTCCGCAACAACCTCAGCCCGCAACCCCAACCCCGAACGGCGCCAAGGCGTTGCGATCGCGTCCGAAGGCAGGTTCCGAGCGTGCGAGGAACCTGATCGCGTAGCGAGCCCCCTAGGGCGAGTCGGAGCGATGCAGCGATCGCCGCAAGCACGACAAGCGACGAGCCCCCAGGCGAGGAGCGCAGCTCGCGCTTGCCAATAAACACAGCCGCACCCACCTCAGCCCCGTCACCCCAGCCCCGAACGGTCGCTCAAGCGTTGCGATCGCGTCCGAAGGCAGGTCCGAGCTTGCGAGGACCTGATCGCGCAGCGAGCCCCTGGGCGAGTCGAAGCGATGCAGCGATCGCCGCAGCCGCGACAAGCGAGGAGCGCCAGCGACGAGCGCAGCTCGCGGATGCAAAAAACTACCGCGTCTTGGGTTTGGGGCCCTTTGGCATGCGGACGCCCTTGGGGATGGGGCCTTTGGGCATCTGCATGGAGCGGGGCAGGGCTTGGAGGCGGTCGTTGAGTTCGGCGACCTGGCCCTTGGTGAGGTTGCGCGGCAGTTTCATGAGGTGCCGTTGCAGTTTGCCGACGGGGATCTGGCCTTCGTCCTCGCCGACCTGTACGTCGTAGATGGGGACCTGCTGGGCGGCGCGGGAGATGCGCTTCTTCTCCGCGCCGAGGAGCGGGCCCACCCGGTTGCGGGGGCCTTCGGACACGAGGACCACGCCGGGGCGTCCGACGGCGCGGTGCACCATGTCGAGGTTGCGGTTGCCGGCGACCGCTTCGGTGACGGTCCAGCCGCCTCGCATGTTCTTGAGGATGGCCGCGGCGGCGCCCGGCTGCCCGGCGATCAGCTTGTACTGGGCCCGCTGCGCCAGCTGCCCGAAGACGATCATGCCCACGGCGGCCGCGGCCAGGATGCCCAGGGGGATCGAGAAGAACAGCTGGTCGATGAGCCAGCCGATCAGGATCACCACGACCAGGGTGCCGATCGACGCGCCGAACACGATCGGCAGCGCCTTGGGGTCCGCCTGGCTCAGCATCTTCGCGACCATGCGGATCTGCTTGAGGCGGCCCGGCTGTTGCTGCGCGCCGTCCGTGGACTTCTTAGCCATACCGTTCATGGTAGTGGCTTCCACGGCCGGGACGCCGTCGGATGATCACTGCGGAGGCTATCCGCGGGCCTCGATCGCCTGCTGGTAGAGGCGCCCGGCGCGGTAGCTGGAGCGGACGAGGGGGCCCGACATGACGCCCGCGAAGCCGATCTCCTCGGCTTCGGCCTTGAGCTCCACGAACTCCTCCGGCTTGACCCAGCGCTCGACGGGGTGGTGCCTCGGGGACGGGCGCAGGTACTGGGTGATGGTGATCAGTTCGCAGCCGGCCTCGTGCAGGTCGCGGAGCGCCTCGGAGACCTCCTCGCGGGTCTCGCCGAGGCCGAGGATGAGGTTGGACTTGGTGACCAGACCGTCCTCGCGCGCCCTGGTGATCACTTCGAGGGAGCGCTCGTAGCGGAAGGCCGGGCGGATCCGCTTGAAGATCCGGGGGACGGTCTCGACGTTGTGCGCCAGCACCTCGGGGCGGGAGCCGAACACCTCGGCGAGCTGGGCGGGGTCGGCGTTGAAGTCGGGGATCAGCAGTTCCACGCCGCAGCCGGGGACGTGCGCGTGGATCTGGCGGACGGTCTCGGCGTACAGCCAGGCGCCGCCGTCGTCGAGGTCGTCGCGGGCGACGCCGGTGACGGTGGCGTACTTCAGGCCCATCGTCGCGACGGATTCGGCCACGCGGCGCGGCTCGTCGCGGTCGAGGGCGGCGGGCCTGCCGGTGTCGATCTGGCAGAAGTCGCAGCGCCGGGTGCACTGGTCGCCGCCGATGAGGAACGTGGCCTCGCGGTCCTCCCAGCACTCGAAGATGTTGGGGCAGCCGGCCTCCTGGCAGACCGTGTGGAGGCCCTCGGCCTTCACCAGCTGGGTGAGCTCCTTGTACTGCGGGCCCATCTTCAGCCGGGTCTTGATCCAGTCCGGCTTGCGCTCGATCGGCGTCTGGCTGTTGCGTGCCTCTATGCGAAGGAGCCTGCGCCCCTCGGGTGTCACCGTCGTCACCCCTTCAGCCTACGTCGGCGCGGACGGTGCCCCCGCGGCCGCAATGAAGATCACACGTTCGGTACAAGGCTGATATCCGGTTCGTCCCCGGAGGTGCCCGTTGATCTCCTAAGGTGACTCCCTGTCGTCGCGCTAGCGCTCCGTTCCGGGGGCCGTTCAGTCGGAGGGATCCACCGTGGGCATGGCCATGTCGTACCTCAGGGTGCCGCCCGTGCTGGAGGGCGAGCGGGACCCGGCCGCGATCGCCAGGCTGCTCTTCGGGGCGGCCGACTGGCGCCGCAAGAACCCCGCGGCCAGCGTCCTGGACCTGGGCGGGACCTGGCAGGCGCTGCACTATCTGATCACGGGGGACCCGTGGGACGGGCGCCCGCCGGAGTCCGACGTGGTCTGCGGCGGGCGGCTGCTCACCGAGGACGGCGCCGGCGAGCTGGGCGTGGACGTGATCTACCTGGCGCCCGACCGGGTGAAGCCCGCCGCCGACCATCTGGCGTCCACCCCGTACGGGGACCTCGCGGACCGGTACGACCGTGCCGCGATGGCCGCCGCCGGGGTGCAGGACGCGGACGCGCTCAAGCCGGAGCCGCGGTCGCTCCAGCCCGCCTACGACGGGCTCGGGCGTTTCTTCCAGGCCGCGTCCGACGAGGGCCAGGCGATCTACAAGGTCATGACGGACCGCGCCTAGCCGTCGCCGGGCTTCCGGCCGTGCCCGTCAGGCCGCTTCGAGCTGTGCCGTGGTGCGGTGGTAGGACTCCGTGGCGCCCAGGGCGCGGGCGAGGTGCCGCTCGACGAGCGGGGTGACCTCGGCGACGGTGACGCGGCGGCCCAGTTCCCGGCTGAGCGAGGTGGAGCCGACGTCGCGGATGCCGCACGGGATGATCCGGTCGAACCAGTCCATGTCGCAGTCGCAGTTGAGCATGAAGCCGTGCATGGTGATCCCGCGCGAGACCCGGACCCCGATGGAGCCGATCTTGCGGTCGGGGGTGCCCGCCACCCACAGCCCGCTGCGCCCTTCGACGGTGATCGTGGGCAGCCCCAGGTCGGCGCACACGTCCCGCATCATCTCCTCCAGCAGCCGCACGTAGGCGACCACGTCCACCGGGTCGGGCAGCCGGAGGATCGGGTAGCCGGTGAGCTGGCCGGGGCCATGCCAGGTGATCTTGCCGCCGCGGTCCACGTCGATCACGGGGGCGCCGGGGTCGCCGAGCGGGCGGTCGGCGGCGGCGGTCCGCTTGCCCGCGGTGTAGACCGGTTCGTGCTCCTGGAGCAGCACCGTGTCGGGGATCTCGTCGTTGACGCGCCGCTCGTGGGTGCGCCGCTGCAGCGCCCAGCCCTCCTCGTAGGGGACCGCGGCCGTGCCGAACCCGACATGCACGAACACCAGTTCGCCCGTCCGCGCCGCCGGTCGGGCGGTCTCCGGGAGGGCGTCCGTCTCGCGTACCTTTACGTCGCTCACGCGGTTCAGCTTATGCCTCGCCGCAGCCTGTGCCCCCCTTCAGAGGGAAGGATCACAGGGAGGCGAGGAGCCGGACGTCCAGGCGCGTCTCCTTGGCGGTGCCCGGGCCGTCGGGTTCGATGCGGTACGCCCCGGCACCCTTCTCGTACGACACCGCCTGGACGAACTCCGTCCCCACGTAGTGCAGGGCCACCGCCTCGTCGGCCGCGTACCCGTCCGGCAGCGTCCCCTCGCTGACGAGCTGCTGGAGCAGCGGCCGCCGCTGCTTGTCGCTGTCGTAGTGGACGCCGCAGGAGTACGGCAGGAACCCCAGCCCGTCGGTCAGCGGGCGCAACTGGGGGCCGTAGGAGTCGGTGTTGCCGCCCACGTGCCAGCACAGCGCGCCCGCGCTCTCCCCGGCCAGCACCACGCCCTCGTGCCACGCCTCCCGCAGCATCTCGTCCAGCCCGTGCAGCCGCCACAGCGCCAGCAGGTTGGCCACGCTGCCGCCGCCCACGTACACCAGGTCCTGGGCGAGCAGATGCGACCGCATGTCGGGGATGTTGGGCATGGGGAACAGCGCGATATGGCTGACCTCGGCCTCCATCCTGCTGAACGCCGCGTACGCGCGGCCGATCACGCCGTCGCCGTCGCCGCATGCCGTCGCCAGGAAGCAGATCCGGGGACGGTCCTGGCCGGTCAGGTCGGCGGCGTAGCGCAGCAGGGGGCTCGGCGATATCCCGCACCGGTCGTCGGGAATGAAGCTGCCGCCCCCGATCGCGAGGATGTGCGGCTGTCCGTCCGTGCTCATGATGTGCCTTCCACTCGCCTCCGGGGCGCCGTGAGGCATCGCGTGCCGGCCCCGACCAACCTCATGACCTTTACGCTAGGGTCGGCGTTCCGGGACGTGCGGCACTTTGTTGAATCTTGGGACTGACCCGCGGGACGCCGGTCAGTCCCGTTCCAGGACGGCCCGCAGCGCGCCGTCCAGGCGCGGGTGGGCGAAGGCGAACCCCGACTCCTCCAGCCGCCTCGGCCGGACCTTCTGGCTGATCAGCGGCCCCTCGTCCGCGAAGCCGAGCAGCGCCGCCCGCAGCGCGAACGCGGGGACCGGGAGCACCGTGGGACGGCGCAGGACGCGGCCGACGGCCTTGGTGTACTCGGCGTTGGTCACCGGGTGCGGCGCCGCCAGGTTCACCGGCCCCGCCAGGTCGTCCCGGGCGATGAGGTGCCTGAGGGCGGCGACGGCGTCGTCCAGGGTGATCCAGCTCATCCACTGCCGTCCGCTGCCGAGCCGGCCGCCGAGGCCCAGCTTGAACAGGGGCAGCGGCTTGCCGAGCAGGCCCCCCGAGCGCGCCAGCACGAGGGACGTGCGGGGGTGCGCCACGCGCACGCCCGCGTCGGCGGCGGCGCCCGTGGCGGCCTCCCAGTCGCGGACGAGCTCGGCGAGGAACCCCTCGCCCATGCCCGACGACTCGTCGACCTCCCGGTCGCCGGTGTCGCCGTAGTACCCGATCGCGGAGCCCGACACGAACACCCGCGGACCGCCGCCCGCCTTCGCGGTCTCGGCGATGGCCCCGGCCAGTGTCCGCGTGCCCCGGACGCGGCTCTCGCGGATCAGCCGTTTGCGCGCCCGCGTCCACGGCCGGTCGCCGACCCCCGCGGCGGCGAGGTGGACGACCGCGTGCGCGTCCTGGAGGGCACCGGTGTCGACCGTGCCGCCCATCGGGTCCCAGCGGGCCTCGGCGGGGCCGGACGGCTCCCGGCGGACGAGCCGCACGACCTCGTCGCCGGCCTCGCGCAGCGCCCGGACCAGCGCGGACCCGATCAGCCCGCCCGAACCGGAGACGACGACCCTCATGCCCGACACCCTAGATCGCCGGCGTCCGGCGGTGGCGGTGAAACGCGGGGACCCCGCCGCTCCGGGCGGGGGAGCGGCGGGGTCCCGGCGGAGCCCCGAGGGTCAGAGACCGAGCTCGGCCTCGAAGTTGCCCTCCTCCAGACGGTGCTTGATCGTGCCCAGGAAGCGGGCCGCGTCGGCGCCGTCCACCAGGCGGTGGTCGTAGGTCAGCGCCAGGTAGATCATCGACCGCACCGCGATGACCTCGCCCAGCTCGGGGTCGTCGATCACGGCGGGACGCTTGACGACGGCGCCGGTGCCGAGCATGCCGACCTGCGGCTGGTTGAGGATCGGGGTGTCGAACAGCGCGCCCCTGCTGCCGGTGTTGGTCAGCGTGAACGTGCCGCCGGCCAGCTCGTCCGGGCTGACCTTGTTGGTGCGGGTGCGCTCGGCCAGGTCGGCGATCCGCTGCGCGAGGCCGCCCAGGTTGAGCTGCCCGGCGTTGTGCACGACCGGGACCATCAGGCCCCGCTCGGGGACGTCCACGGCGATGCCGAGGTTCTCCACGTCGTAGTAGGTGACCTCGTTGGTCTCGCTGTTGATGACGGCGTTGAGCTTGGGGTGCACCTTGAGGGCCTCGACCGTGGCCAGCGCCAGGAACGGCAGGAACGACAGCTTGACGCCCTGGCGGGCCTGGAAGTCGGCCTTGGCGCGCTCGCGCAGCCGCGCCACCTTGGTGAGGTCGACCTCGACCACGGTGGTGAGCTGCGCGGAGACCTGCAGCGACTCCACCATCCGGCGGGAGATGGTCTGCCGGATCCGGCTCATCTTCTCGGTCTTGCCGCGCAGCGCGATCTGCTCGGCGGGCGCGGTGGCCGGGGCGGGACGGGCCGCGGCGGCGGGCGCGGCGGCGGCGGGCTGCGCGGCCGGGGCCGCGGGCGCCGCGGGGGCCTGGGCGGCGGCCTGCTTGGCGCGGGCGGCCTCCAGCACGTCCTGCTTGCGGATGCGACCGCCGACGCCGGTGCCCTTGATGCTGCTCAGGTCGACGTCGTGCTCGGCGGCCAGCTTGCGGACCAGCGGCGTCACGTACGGGCCCTCACCGGACGGGGCGGGCTCGGGCGCGGGCGCGGCGGGCTGGGCGGCGGCCGGAGCCGGGGCCGGTGGCGCGGGCGGGGCCGCGGGCGCGGCGGGCGGCCAGGCCGACGGCGGCGGGCCCTGCTGCGCGGCCGGTGCCGGCTCCGGCGGCGCGGCCGGGGCGGGCGGCGGCTGCGGCGCCTCGGGCTGCGCCGGCGGCGCCTGCTCCTGCGCCTGCTCCTGGGCGGCGGGCGCCGGGGCCTGCTCCTGCTCCGGCGGCGCGGACGGGGCCGGGGCCTCGCCGGCCTCGCCGATGATCGCCAGTTCGGCACCGACCTCGACGGTCTCGTCCTCGGCGACCTTGATGCTGGTCAGGGTGCCGGACGCGGGTGAGGGGATCTCGGTGTCCACCTTGTCGGTGGACACTTCGAGAAGCGGCTCGTCGGTCTCGACGTGCTCACCCTCCTTCTTCAGCCAGCGGGTGACGGTGCCCTCGGTGACGCTCTCGCCGAGCTGGGGCATGGTGACGGAGACCGGCATGGCTCTCAGCGACTCCTTCGATCCTTCGAGATCTCGTTCTGGTGCGGGCGTTCAGCCGTGCACGTGCAATGGTTTGCCGGCGAGGGCCAGATGCGCCTCGCCGATCGCCTCGGACTGGGTCGGATGCGGATGGATCAGCTGCGCGACCTCCGCGGGCAGCGCCTCCCAGTTGTAGATGAGCTGGCCCTCGGCGATCAGCTCGCCGACCCGGGCGCCGACCAGGTGGACGCCCAGCACCGGGCCCTCCACCGCGGTGATCACCTTGACCTCGCCCTGCGTCCCCAGGATCTTGCTCTTGGGGTTGCCGGCCAGGTCGTAGACGACCTCCCTGACCTCGTGGCCGCGCTCGCGCGCCATCGCCGTGGTGATCCCCACCGAGGCCACCTCGGGGTCGGAGTAGGTGATCCGCGGCACCCCGTCGTAGTCGATCGGCGCCGGGTTCAGCCCGCCCAGCCGCTCGGCCACCAGGATGCCTTCGGCGAATCCGGCGTGCGCCAGCTGCAGGGTGGGGATCAGGTCGCCCACGGCGGAGATCGTGGGGACGTTGGTGCGGCAGTGCTCGTCCACCTTGACGAAGCCGTTCTCGGTCGCGACGCCCGCCGTCTCGAGCCCGATGCCCTCCGACACCGGGGCGCGGCCGACCGCCACCAGCAGGGTCTCGGCGTCCAGCGTGGTGCCGTTCTCCAAGGTGAGGGCGATGCCGCCCTGGGTCGTCTTGACCTCCTTGAATCCGGCGCCGAGCTCGAACTTGATGCCGCGGCGCCGGAACGCCCGCTCCAGCCGCTTGGAGCTGGACTCCTCCTCCAGCGGCAGCAGGTGCGGCAGCGCCTCCACGATGGTGACCTCGGCGCCGAACGAGCGCCAGATGCTGGCGAACTCGACGCCGATCACGCCGCCGCCCACGATCACCACGGACGCGGGGATGTGCTTGAGCAGCAGGGCGTGGTCGCTGGAGATGATCCGCTCACCGTCGATCTCCAGGCCGGGCAGGGTCTTGGGCCTGGACCCGGTGGCCAGCACGATGTGCTGCCCTTCGAGGGTGGTGGTCGTGCCGTCCTTCCGGGTGACCTCGACGGACGTGGGACCGGTCAGCCGCCCCTCGCCCTCCACGACCGTGATGCCCTTGGACTTGATCAGCCCGGTCAGGCCCTTGACGGTGGTGGAGACCACCTTGTCCTTGTAGGCGTTGACGCCGTCGATGTCGATGCCGTCGAAGCTCGCCCTGATCCCGAAGGTGCCGGCCTCGCGCGTCTGGTCGGCGACCTCGGCGGCGTGCAGCAGCGCCTTGGTCGGGATGCAGCCACGGTTGAGGCAGGTGCCGCCGAGCTCGGCGCGTTCGATCAGCGCGACCGAGCTGCCGAGCTCCGCCGCGCGCAGCGCGCAGGCGTAGCCGCCACTGCCACCACCCAGGACGACGATGTCGAAGGGGCCGCTGTCGACCACTGGACGCTCCCTCTCCCTCTCTCAGGCGGTTCCCGTCACCGGCGGACGCTGCCGCACCGGACGGCACCGGCCACGCGGGTCCCAGGGAACCTGTTCACTTGTACGGCCGGCCTATGACCCTTCGGAGTTCTAGAGAACGCCGGCCGCCAGGTCCTCGGCGATCTGCACCAACGTACGCGTCGCCGCGCCTGTTCCGCCCTTCGGGGTGTAGCCGTACGGCTCGCCCTTGTTGAAGGCGGGACCGGCGATGTCCAGGTGCGCCCAGCGGACGCCGTCCGGCACGAACTCCTTGAGGAACACCCCGGCGGTCAGCATGCCGCCCCAGCGTTCGCCGCTGATGTTGGCGATGTCGGCCACCGCGGAGTCGAGCCCCTTGCGCAGTTCCGGTGGCAGCGGCATGCCCCAGGAGGGCTCCCCGGCGCGGCCCGCCGCCGCCACCACCTTCTCACGGACCTCGTCGTCGTTGGCCATGACTCCGGTGGTCCTGGTGCCGAGCGCCACGAGCTGGGCGCCGGTCAGGGTGGCCACGTCCACGAGGAGGTCGGGGTCGTCCTCGCCGGAGCGGACCAGCGCGTCGGCCATGACCAGGCGGCCCTCGGCGTCGGTGTTGAGCACCTCGACGGTCTTGCCGCCGTACACCCGCAGCACGTCGGACGGGCGCTGCGCCGTGCCGCTGGGCATGTTCTCGGCGAGGGCCAGGTAGCCGATCACGTTGACCTTGGGGCGCAGCCTGGCGATGGCGGCGAGCGCGCCGAGCACGGCCGCGGCGCCGCCCATGTCGGACTTCATCCAGTCCATGGAGTCGGCGGGCTTGAGGGACAGGCCGCCGGAGTCGAAGGTGATGCCCTTGCCGACCAGTGCCAGCGTCTTGGACGCCTCCGGGTGGCTGTAGGCGAGGCGCACCAGCCGGGGCGGGTTCGCGGAGCCCTGCCCGACCCCCGTGATGCCGCCGAAGCCGGCCTCCACCAGCTCCTTCTCGTCCAGGATCTCGATGTCCAGGCCGTTGTCCGAGGCGACGCGCTCGGCCACGCCGGACAGGTCTTCGGGGGTGAGGTCGGACGGCGGCGTGTTGACCAGGTCGCGCACCAGCGTGACCGACTCGGCGAGGGTGCGGGCCCGTTCGAGGGACGCCCGGCCCGCGTCGCCGGCGGCGGTGAGCACGACGAGCTCGGCGACCGGCTCCTTGCGCTCGCCGGTGCGGTACGTCCCGAAGCTGTAGGCGCCGAGCAGGCCGCCCAGCGCGACCGCCTCGACCTCCTCGGCGGAGGACGCGGGCAGGGCGAGGCCGACCTTGGCGGTGCCGGCGAGCGCGCGCACGCCCGCTCCCGCGGCGCGGCGCAGCGCCTCGGCGTCGGGGTCCTCCCCGAGCCCGACCGCGACGACCACGCCGGCCGGCAGCGCGCCCATCGTGGGCAGCTTGGTGACCTCGCCCTCCTTGCCGGTGGCCCCCAGCGTCGTCAGCGCGGTGGCCAGCCCGCCGTTCAGTGCCCCGTCCAGGCCCTCGGCGCCATGGAGACGGAGCGCGCCGTCGCCGCTCCGGCCGTCGGGGACGACGCCGATCACGATCGCGCCGGCGTCGAGTGAGGCGGGTTCTGCGCTGTCAAGGCTGATGGTCGTCACGTACCCCGATGGTAGTCCCCCCGGTGACCGGTTTCGCCCTTTTGGATCAAGCCTTACCCTGCGCGATCTCCCCTGACCGGGTCGCCGGGGCCGCTCGCTAGGCGGTGGCGAGGACGATCAGCGCGGCGGTCACCGCGAGTTCCACCAGGGCGCCGAACACGTCGCCGGTGACGCCGCCGAGGCGCCGCACGGCGTGGCGGAGCACCAGGTAGGCCACGCCCTGCCCCACCGCCACGGCGGTGGCGGCGTGCAATGCGCCTGCCAGCCCCCCGGCGGCGGCCCCCGCCAGTGTCGCGGCGATGAGGACGACCGCGGTCACGACCAGGGACGAGCGGATCGGCACCGTGCCCGCGACCAGGGCGCCCAGCCCGTCCGGCCGGGCCGCCGGCACGCCGGGACGGCAGGCCCACGGCAGCGCCAGGCGTCCGGCCACCGCCGCGACCACGACGGCGACCAGGGCGTCCGGGGCGGTGGCGAGGGCGGCGACCTGGACCAGCAGCGTCAGCAGCAGCGTCACCACGCCGAACGGCCCGATGTCGGACCGCTTCATGATCTCCAGGGCGCCCGCGGCGGGACGGCCGCTGCCCAGCCCGTCGGCGAGGTCGGCCAGGCCGTCCAGGTGCAGGGCCCGGGTCAGCACCTCCATCGCCGCCACGGCCAGCGCGGCGCGGGGGAGCGGCGCCAGGCCGATCAGGTCCCCGAGCAGGAGAACCAGGGCCGCGCCGCCGCCGACGACCAGCCCGGCGACCGGCGCCAGGGTCATCGCGCGGCGGGCCGGCTCCCGGCCCGGCCCGCCGGGAGCGTCCTTCAGGCGGTCGGGGACCGGGACGATGGTGAGGAGGGTCATCGCCAGGCCGAGACCTCGCGCCCAGCCGGTCACGCGGGTGGTCACGCGGGCTCCAGGATCCGTCCGGCCACCACGAGCGCCACGTCCTCCGACTCGGCCGCCAGCCGCTGGTTCAGCGTTCCGAGCAGGTCGGCGAACGCCCGTCCCGAGGGGGTCGCGGGGACGAGGGAGAGCCCCACCTCGTCGCTGACCGCCACCACCCGGGCCGGCACGGCGCGCCAGGCGGCGACCAGGTCGTCCAGGCGGGGGCGGACGGAGGCGGGGTCGTCCCAGGCCCCGGCCTCGTCGATCACGGCGGCCAGCCAGGTGCCGATGCCGTCCACCAGCACCGCGCGCCCCGGCCCCCACTCCTCCGGGCGCAGGGCCTCGGCGAGCGCCGTGGTCTCGATCGTCCGCCACCAGGAGGGACGGCGGCGCCTGTGGGCCGCGACGCGGGCCGTCCATTCCGGGTCGTCGTCGCGCGGCGCGCTCGTGGCGAGGTAGGTGACGTCGGGATGGGCGAGGAGGCGCATCTCCGCCTCGGCCGACTTGCCGGAACGGGCTCCGCCGAGGATCAGCGTGCGGTGCGGGCCGTCCGGTGGGCGCAGCCAGTGACCGAGCCGGCGCTCCAGTTCCCGTGGTGACCGGATGCGATGGTCCATGTGGACGGCCCTCACGTCCGTGCGCGGGGTCACCGCGCCGGTGCGGCGCAGCAGGCCGAGGTGGTCGGGGGAGCCGACGAGGTCGAGAAGGGCCGCGTCGTACACGGCGCCGTCCGGTGGCTCCGGGCGCTCCCCGGGGCCCGCGGCCACGAGGACGCGCCGCCCGTCCGGACCCTCCACGTCGTAGCCGCCGGGAACGTCCTTTCGCGCGTACCGCTCCAGTGGCACGCCGTCCAGAAGGACGCGGGTGGGCTCGAAACGGGCCCCGGACGCGCGCAACCGGGAACACGAGGCGCAGCCGCATCCGGGGGCGGGCCAGCCGGTCCCGCCGGCCGTTCCCGAGAGCTCGATGTTCATCGTGCCCGAAACACTATGGTTTGCCGGACACTGACCGGAACATGGGGCTGTGGCGGGCGCCCCCGGGACGCGCCGTGGCCGCGCCCCGGGGTCCGCTCACCTGGCGCGGGCGGGCCGGAGTCCCCTACTCCGGATCACTCCGGATCACTCCGGATCATGGAGGCTCATGGGGCCGTAGACCGGCCTCTCGCCGTCCAGGAGGGTCACCTGGTCGGTGCCCTCGTCGCGGAGCTCGCGCCAGTTCTCACCCAGCCACGACTCGGCGTCGGCCTGGGTGGTGAAGGTCTCCTCCGCCACCCCGGCGGGCCGGCCGTCGGCCTTCTCCAAACGCCAGCTCCATGCCATCGCGTCATGTCCTCCCTGCAACCCGTCGCCCGCTGCGCCTCACCGTGCTCGCCGGCACCGCCCGTCGCCCGCAGGTCGCCCTGAGATTAGCGCCGGTCGCGCGGCTCGCGCTCGTCATGGACGCGTGCGGGGGCTGCGGGTCTTGTCCGGGTCGCGGACGACGACGTCGGCGAGGATCTCGTCGATCCGCTTGAGGACGTCCGCGTCCAGCTTGACCCCGGCGGCCTTGACGTTGTCGCGCACCTGCTCGGGACGGGACGCGCCGACGATGGCCGAGGAGACGTTCGGGTTCTGCAGCACCCAGGCCACCGCGAGCTGGGCCATGGTGAGGCCGAGGTCGGCCGCCACGGGCTTCAGCTCCTGCACGCGGGTGAGCAGGTCGTCGTTGAGGTAGCGCTTGATCATGTCGGCGCCGCCCTTGTCGTCGGTGGCGCGCGAGCCCTCCGGCAGCGGCCGTCCCGGCAGGTACTTGCCGGTCAGCACGCCCTGCGCGATCGGGGACCACACGATCTGCCCGATGCCCTCCCGCTCGCACAGCGGGACGACCTCGGCCTCGATGACCCGCCACAGCATGGAGTACTGCGGCTGGTTGGACACGATCCGGTCGAAGCCCATCTCGTCGGCGATCTTCAGCGCGCGCTCGATCTCCTCGGCCCGCCACTCCGACACGCCGACGTAGAGCACCTTGCCCTGGCGGACCAGGTCGTCGAACGCCCGCATGGTCTCTTCGAGCGGCGTCTCGTGGTCGAACCGGTGCGCCTGGTAGAGGTCCACGTAGTCGGTGCGCAGCCGGCGCAGCGACCCGTGCAGCGACTCCATGATGTGCTTGCGCGACAGGCCCCTGTCGTTCGGTCCGGGACCGGTCGGCCAGTACACCTTGGTGAAGATCTCAAGTCCCTCGCGGCGCTGCCCCTCCAGAGCCCGGCCCAGGACGTCCTCGGCGCGTGTTCCCGCGTAGGCGTCGGCGGTGTCGAAGGTGGTGATGCCCTCGTCCAGGGCGGCGTGGACGGACGCGCGCGCCGCGTCCTCCTCCACCTGGGACCCGTGGGTGAGCCAGTTGCCGTAGGCGATTTCGCTGACCTTCAGGCCACTGCGGCCGAGATACCTGAACTCCATGGGCCCGACCCTAGTGGGTCCGGATGCGGCCAGGACGCGGTCAGGACTTGCCGACGAGGTCCTTCTGGCCGGGCTTGACCTGGGGGCTGGGGACGCGCAGCCGCCGGATCTGCATGGCCCGCATCGCCGCGTACATGCCGACGCCCTTGGTGCTCTCGTCCGGGTAGCGCTCCGCGGCCAGCTTCTTGACGCCGCGGGCGAGGACCATGCCCTCGACCAGCACCACGCCGAGCAGCAGCCCCGGCGCGAACACGACCAGCAGCTTGGCGGCGGCGAACGGGAGCAGGCTGATCACGATGATCGCGAACAGCACGTACATCATGTAGGAGCCCACGGTGCGGCGCGCGTCGACGTAGTCGCGCGCGAGGCGGCGCACCGGCCCCTTGTCGCGCTTGAGGAGGTACTTCTCCTCGCCCCTGGCCATTCCCTCGCGCGCCCTGGCGCGCTCGGCGGCCTGCCGCTCGCGGACCCGCTTGTACGCCTCCTTGCGGTTGGCCGGCGCCGTGATGGGCTGGCGGCGGCGCTTTTCGGCCTCCGCCCGTTTGGGCGTGGGACGGCCCTTTCCTCCCGGCTTTGCTACCTGAGGAGGATCCTGGGGGGCTTCCTGGGTACGACGTCGGAACACAGGGATCAGCCTACCGGCTGCGAACATCGTGGCTGCCTCGCGCGTTAACGCGTAGGGTGATAAGAACCCCAGCAGTGGTCATTGAGCCCAGTTTGTGACTGAGCACAGCACGAAGGGACCGGCGCCGCGCGATGAGCGTGATGAAGCGAATGTCGATGATCTTCAAGTCCAAGGCGAACAAGGCCCTGGACCGTATGGAGGATCCTCGCGAGACCCTGGACTATTCCTACCAGCGCCAGCTGGAGATGCTGCAGAAGGTCCGTCGGGGTGTCGCCGACGTCGCCACCTCCCGCAAGCGTCTCGAGCTGCAGATCAACCAGCTGGAGCAGCAGCAGAACAAGCTGACCGACCAGGGCAAGAAGGCGTTGCAGGTGGGCCGCGAGGACCTGGCCAGGGAGGCGCTGACCCGCCGCGCCGGCCTGGACTCGCAGCTCGGTGACCTGCGCGCGCAGTACCAGCAGTTGCAGGGCGAGGAGGAGAAGCTGACGCTCGCCTCGCAGCGGTTGCAGGCCAAGGTCGACTCCTTCCGTACCCGCAAGGAGACCATCAAGGCCACCTACACGGCGGCCGAGGCGCAGACGAAGATCAACGAGGCGTTCACCGGCATCTCCGAGGAGATGGGCGACGTGGGCCTGGCGATCCAGCGCGCCGAGGAGAAGACCGAGAACATGAAGGCCCGCGCCGGCGCGATCGACGAGCTGCTGGCCTCGGGCGCGCTGGAGGACTTCTCCGGTCCCAAGGACGACATCCAGGCCGAGCTGGACCGGATGGGCGCCGGGCCGGGCGTCGACCTGGAGCTGGAGCGGCTGAAGGCCGAGCTGGGCCAGGGTCCCACGCCCAAGGAGCTGGGCCAGGGCACCCCCTCCTCCGGCGCGCGGCAGGACGTCGACGCCCCCCAGCAGCAGGCGCCGCACCAGCAGGCCGACTGGCAGCAGAAGCCCGGTGGTGGGCAATGATCGTCCGCATCATGGGGGAGGGGCAGCTGGAGGTCGCTCCCGACGACCTGGCGTCCCTGAACACGCTCGACGAGGAGCTCGAGGCCGCGATCGAGACCGGTGACGAGGCGACCTTCCGTACCGCGCTGCACGGGCTGCTCGACAACGTGCGCAAGGTCGGCAAGGCGTTGCCGGAGGACAGCCTGGAGCCGTCGGAGCTGATCCTTCCCCCCGCGGACGCGGCGATGGACGAGGTCCGCAAGATGCTCGGAGACGAGGGCCTGATCCCGGACTGATCCGGCGCCGTCCGTCCCCCCAACCCCAATAAGGCACAAAATCCGGCTTTCCGGCGTTTGTCCTAGTGAACCGGGAAGTCCCGGAAGGCTTGGCCAGGGATGGGGGGATCCAGATGGCCCGCACGCGCTACGCCCCCGACCGGGGGCTGACGTCACGGATGCTCGTGACGATGTTCCTGCTGGGGCTGGTCTACGTCGCCTTCGTGACGGCGTTCTTCGTGATAGCGCCCAAGCTGGGCCCGGCCGTGCTGGTGATCGCGGCGGGGCTGCTGCTGGCGCAGTACTTCTTCTCCGACCGGCTCGCGCTGTTCGCGATGCACGGCCGGGAGGTCTCCCCCGAGGAGGCGCCCGAGCTGCACGGCGTGGTGGACCGGATCTCCGCGATGGCGAACGTGCCCAAGCCGCGGGTGGCGATCGCCGACACCGACGTGCCCAACGCGTTCGCGACCGGCCGCAACCAGCGCCGCGCCGTCGTCTGTGTCACCACCGGGCTGCTGCGCCGCCTCGATCCCGTGGAGCTGGAGGGCGTGCTGGCGCACGAGATGTCGCACGTCGCCCACCGCGATGTCGCGGTCATGACGGTCGCCTCGTTCCTGGGCGTGGTGGCGGGGCTGCTCACCCGCTTCGGCCTCCAGTTCGGGCTGTTCGGCGGCTTCTCCCGCAACCGCGACCAGAACACCGGCCTGGTGCTGCTGGCGGTGATCGCCGTCAGCGCCGTCGCGTACGCGATCAGCTTCCTGCTGACCCGCGCCCTGTCGCGGTACCGGGAGCTGTCGGCCGACCGTGCCGCGGCGCTGCTGACCGGGCGTCCCTCGGCGCTGGCCGGGGCGCTGGTCAAGATCTCCGGTGACATGGCCAGGATCCCCACCCGCGACCTGCGCGCGGCCGAGCCGTTCAACGCGTTCTTCTTCGCGCCGGCGCTGAGCGGCGGGCTGAGCTTCTCGGCGCTGTTCGCCACGCACCCGTCCCTGGAGCGCAGGCTGGCGCAGCTCCAGGAGATCTCGGCCCGGCTGAGCCGCGAGGGGGCGTGATCCGATGGGCTTCCTGGACGTGCTGCTGGGCCGGTCCAAGCCGGTCAAGCCCGACCTGGACCGGCTGTTCGCGCTGCCGACGGCCGCGGTGACGCTGGAGGCGGCGACGGGCTTCACCCCGACCGGGCTCGGCTCGGTCTGCTTCCGGGCCGTGGAGGGCGGCGCGTTCGCGCGGCTCCAGCGCGACATCCAGGAGCTGCTGGACGCCGACGAGGGCCCCGAGGTCGAGCTGAGCACCGACGCCTACGGCTACACCTGGCTGCTGGCCCGGCACGACCCGGGCGACCTGAGCGGCCTGGTCACGGACCTGCACGCGGTGAACGCCACGCTGGAGTCCAACGGGTTCGGCCCCCACCTGCTGTGCTCCCTCATCGGGTTCCGGGGGCCCGGCGACGAGGACGACCGGCGCCTGGCGCTGGTCTACCTCTACAAGCGCGGCACGTTCTTCCCCTTCGCCCCGCTGCCCGGCCGTGCCCAGGCCCGCGACAACGCCCTGGAGCTCCAGGTGCGCGGCGCGGTCGGCGCCGACCTGCCGATCGAGCCGGACCTGAGCCGCTGGTTCCCGGTCTGGGGCGCCCCCGGCCTCTGACCTCGTCGCGCGCCCCGTTTCGGGGGGATCTCGCCGGGCAGACGGCCTTAGTGGCGCCATCCGGGCGGGGCCCGGCCACAGCGACGAGAAGGGGGAACGTCATGACCGGTGGCCTGTACGGGCCGGAGGGGTTCGGCTCCGATCCTTTCGAGGAGTTCTTCGCCCGCTTCTTCGGCGGCGTGCCGCGGCGCCCGGTCCAGCGGATCGACATCGGCCGGCTGATGAACGAGGAGGCCCGCGAGGCCGTCCGCGAGGCCGCCCTGAAGGCCGCCGAGTGGGGCAGCCGCGACCTGGACACCGATCATCTGCTCTGGGCGCTGGCGCAGCAGGACAGCTCGCGGCGGCTGCTGGAGCGCGCCGGGGTCGACTCGGCCACCATCGTCCGGGACGTGGAGGGCGAGGTGTCGCGCGGTGAGGCGCGGGAGACGCCGCCCGAGCTGACGCCCGCCGCCAAGCGCGCCCTGCTGGACGCGCACCAGATCTCGCGGGCGTTCGGCGCGTCCTACATCGGTCCCGAGCACCTGCTGTTCGCGTTGCCGCTCAACCCCGAGTCCCCCGCCGGCCAGATCCTGGCCAGGGAACGGCTCACCCCCGAAGCGCTGCGCGACGCGGTCTACGGCGGCGGCGCCGGTGGCGGCGCGCCCGGCGGACCGCCCTCGACCGGCACCCCCACGCTGGACGAGTTCGGCCGGGACATGACCGCGCTGGCCGCCGAGGGCCGGATAGACCCGGTGGTCGGGCGGGACGAGCAGATCGAGCAGACCGTCGAGGTGCTGTCCCGCCGCACCAAGAACAACCCCGTCCTGATCGGCGACCCCGGCGTCGGCAAGACCGCGATCGTCGAGGGCATCGCGCAGCGGGTGGTGGACGGCGAGGTCCCCGAGACGCTGCGCGGCAAGCGGGTGGTCCAGCTGGACCTGGCGGGCGTGGTGGCCGGCACCCGCTACCGGGGCGACTTCGAGGAGCGCCTCAAGAAGATCGTGGACGAGATCACCCAGCACACCGACGAGCTGATCGTGTTCATCGACGAGCTGCACACCATGGTCAGCGCCGGCGGCGGCGAGGGCGCGATGAACGCCGGGAACATGCTCAAGCCGCCGCTGGCCCGCGGCGATCTGCACATCATCGGCGCCACCACCGTCGACGAGTACCGCAAGAACGTGGAGAAGGACGCGGCGCTGGAGCGGCGCTTCCAGCCGATCCTGGTGCCCGAGCCGACCGTGGACGACACCATCGAGATCCTGCGCGGGCTGCGCGACCGCTACGAGGCGCACCACCAGGTGCGCTTCCAGGACGGCGCGCTGGTCGCCGCCGCCGAGCTGAGCGACCGGTACATCACCGACCGGTTCCTGCCGGACAAGGCGATCGACCTGATGGACCAGGCCGGCGCCCGCGTCCGGCTGCGGGTGCGCACCCCGGCCGGCGAGGCGCGGCGGCTGGAGCAGGACCTGGAGGCCCGCCGCCGCGAGAAGGAGCACGCGGTGGCGGCCGAGGACTACGAGCGCGCCTCGACCCTGCGCGACGAGATCGCCGAGCTGGAGCGGCGGATCGCGGAGACCCGCAACGGCGGCGGCAAGACCGTGCCGGAGGTCACCGAGGTGGACATCGCCGAGGTGGTGTCCCGCACCACCGGCGTCCCGGTCTCCCAGCTGACCGAGGAGGAACGGGACCGGCTGCTGCGCCTGGAGGAGCACCTGCACCGGCGGGTGATCGGCCAGGAGGAGGCGGTGGCGGCGGTCGCCGAGGCCGTCCGCAGGTCGCGGTCGGGCATGGCGCCGCCGGACCGTCCCATCGGCAGCTTCCTGTTCCTCGGCCCGACCGGGGTCGGCAAGACCGAGCTGGCCCGCGCCCTGGCCGAGGCGCTGTTCGGCTCCTCGGACCGGATGATCCGGTTCGACATGAGCGAGTTCCAGGAGCGGCACACCGTCAGCCGGCTGGTGGGCGCCCCGCCCGGCTACGTCGGGTACGAGGAGGCGGGCCAGCTCACCGACGCGGTCCGCCGCACCCCGTACGCGGTGCTCCTGCTGGACGAGATCGAGAAGGCCCACCAGGACGTGTTCAACGTGCTGCTGCAACTGCTGGACGACGGCCGGCTGACCGACGCCCAGGGCCGCACCGTGGACTTCAAGAACACCATCGTGATCATGACCAGCAACCTGGGCTCGGAGCTGATCAGCGGCGGCGGCGGGCGGATCGGCTTCGGCGGCGGCGGTGAGGGCGCCGCCGAGGCGTCGGTGCGCGACCGCGTCCTGCGCCGCCTCCGCGAGCACCTGCGGCCCGAGTTCATCAACCGGATCGACGAGATCATCGTGTTCCGGCAGCTCGGCGCCGAGGAGCTGCGGCAGATCACCGACCTTCTCCTGGAGGAGACCCGCCGCCGCCTGCACGCCCAGGACGTCACGGTCGAGTTCGACACCGCGGCGGTGGACTGGCTGGCCGAGCGCGGCTTCGAGCCCGAGTTCGGCGCCCGCCCGCTCAGCCGCACCATCCAGCGCGAGGTCGACAACGCCCTGTCCCGCCGCCTCCTGGACGGCACCCTGCACGGCGGTCAGCACGTGAGGGTGACCGTCTCCGGAGACCGGCTGCGGTTCGACGCGGTCGACCGCGAGTCCGCGGGCGTCTCCGCCTGACCGCGGTCAGCTCGGCAACGCCAGCATCTGGTCGAGGGCGGCGCGGGCGTAGTGCGCGGTCTCCTCGTCCACCTGGATGCGGTTGACCACCTCGCCCGCCGCCAGCGACTCCAGGGACCGGACCAGGTGCGGCAGGTCGATGCGGTTCATCGTCGAGCAGAAGCACACGGTCTTGTCCAGGAACATCACGTTCTTGTCCGGGTGGGCGTTCGCCAGCCTCCGGACCAGGTTCAGCTCCGTGCCGACCGCCCAGGACGAGCCGGACGGGGCCGCCTCGATGGTCTTGATGATGTACTCGGTCGACCCGATCAGGTCGGCGCCCAGCACGACCTCGTGCCTGCACTCGGGGTGGACGAGCACGTTCACCCCGGGAACCCGGGCGCGGACCTCGTCCACCGACTCCTTGCTGAAGCGGCCGTGGACCGAGCAGTGGCCGCGCCACAGGATCATCTTGGCGTCCCGCAGCTCCTTCTGCGTGAGGCCGCCGTCCGGCCTGTGGGGGTTGTAGACGACGCAGTCGTCCAGGGCGAAGCCCATCTCCAGCACGGCCGTGTTGCGCCCCAGGTGCTGGTCGGGCAGGAACAGCACCTTCTCGCCCTTCCCGTAGGCCCAGTCCAGAGCGCGCTTGGCGTTGGACGAGGTGCAGACCGTCCCGCCGTGGCGTCCGACGAACGCCTTGATGTCGGCCGAGGAGTTCATGTAGGTGACGGGGACCACGTCGTCGGCGATCCCGGCGTCCTCCAGGACGTCCCAGCACTCCTCGACCTGGTCGAAGGTCGCCATGTCGGCCATCGAGCACCCGGCCGCCAGGTCGGGCAGCACCACGCTCTGGTGGTCGGCGGTGAGGATGTCGGCGGACTCGGCCATGAAGTGGACGCCGCAGAACACGATGTAGGGCGCCTCCGGCCGGGCGGCCGCCTGCCGGGCCAGCTTGAACGAGTCGCCGGTCACGTCGGCGAACTGGATGACCTCGTCCCGCTGGTAGTGGTGGCCCAGGACGAACACCCGGTCGCCGAGCGCCTCCTTGGCCGCCCTGGCGCGTTCCACCAGCGCGGGGTCGGACGCGGGCGGCAGGTCGCCGGGACAGTCCACGCCTCGCTCGCTGGCCGGGTCGGCGCCCTCGCCCAGGAACAGCAGCGGTAGATCGCGCACTGGGGTCGTCATGGAGTCTCCCTCCTCCGCGACGGGGCTTATCGTCGCTTTGACGACTAATGATGGCACATCTCTCGGGCGCCGCCTCCCGGCGGCCCCCTTCGTCCGGTGTGTGTAACACTGGGCCTAGGCCGGAATGACCTCGCGCCGAGGTACGTTGGTCTACGGAAGAGGCGCACCGCGTCCTCGATGACATGGCAAGACGACTTGCGGCGAGACCGGGAGCTGAGACATGACGGCAGGCGAGACCACCACGCAGGAGACCACCCAGCAGGGCGTCATCCTCACCGACGCCGCTGCGGAGAAGGCGCTGGGCCTGCTTGAGCAGGAGGGCCGCGACGACCTCGCGCTGCGCGTCGCCGTGCAGCCCGGCGGTTGCTCGGGCCTGATCTACCAGCTGTTCTTCGACGAGCGTGAGATGGACGGCGACCTCGTGCAGGACTTCGGCGGGCTCGCCGTCCGGGTCGACCGGATGAGCGCGCCCTACCTGACCGGCGCCACCATCGACTTCGTCGACACGATCGAGAAGCAGGGCTTCACGATCGACAACCCGAACGCGTCGGGTTCCTGCGCCTGCGGCGACTCCTTCAACTAAGGTCCGCCGACGTCACGCGGCCCGCCCCCATTCGCCGGGGCAGGGCCGCGTTTCGCGTTTCCGTCCTCCGGGAACGGCCTGGGCGGTACGGGCCGCCTGTGATGCGATGGCCAGTAGTCTTTCCGGGTTGCACAACAGCCGGATATATAGCCGGACGACCCAGACGAGGAGAGCGACGCCGTGCGCATCGCCGTGACTGGCTCCATCGCGACCGACCATCTGATGACCTTCCCCGGCAGGTTCACCGACCAGCTCATTCCCGAACGGCTCCAGCAGATCTCGCTGTCCTTCCTGGTGGACGAGCTGGTGGTGCGCCCGGGCGGGGTCGCGCCCAACATCTGCTTCGGGATGGGCAGCCTGGGCAAGGAGTCCATCCTGGTGGGCGCCGTCGGCGACGACTTCGCCGACTACCGTTCCTGGCTGGAGCGCCACAACGTCGACACGCGGTCCGTGCACGTCTCCGAGCTGCACCACACCGCGCGGTTCCTGTGCACCACCGACCAGGACCAGAACCAGATCGCCACCTTCTACGCCGGCGCGATGAGCGAGGCCCGCTCCATCGAGCTGGGCCCGGTGGCCGAGCGGGTCGGCGGCCTCGACCTCGTCCTGATCAGCCCGAACGATCCGGAGGCGATGCTCCGGCATACCGACGAGTGCCGGCAGCGCGGCATCCCGTTCGCGGCCGACCCCTCCCAGCAGCTCGCCCGCATGGACGGCGCGGACGTCCGCCGCCTGGTCGACGGCGCCGCCTACCTCTTCACCAACGAGTACGAGAAGGCGCTCTGCGAGGAGAAGACCGGCTGGTCGGAGTCGGAGATCCTCGACCGCGTCGGCGTCCGGATCACCACCCTGGGCTCCAAGGGCGTCGCCATCGACCGCAAGGGCGAGGAGGGCGTGCACGTCCCCGCCACCCCGGTGTCCGCGGTCGTCGACCCCACCGGCGGCGGCGACGCCTTCCGCGCCGGCTTCCTCACCGCCCTGGCCTGGGACCTCCCCCTGGAACGCGCCGCCCAGGTAGGCCACGTCCTGGCCGCCTACGTCCTGGAGACCAACGGCCCCCAGGAATACGAGTTCACCAAGCAGCAGTTCCTCGACCGCCTGACCGCCTCTTACGGCGACAACGCCGACAACGAGGTAGCCCAGCACTTGAACATCTGACTCGGAAACCGCCCGCCCAACCCCCAACCCGGGCGGGCGGGCCCACCGTTAACTGCAAGCACGAGCTGCGCTCCTCGCCTAGCGGCTCGTCGCTTGTCGTGCTTGGGGCGATCGCTGCATCGCTCCGACTCGCCTAAAGGCTCGCTGCCTTCGGACGCGATCGCAACGCTTGAGCGACCGTTCGGGGTTGGGGCTGGTGGCTGAGGTGGATGCGAAGTGTAGGTAACACCGCCATCGCTTTGCTCGTCCCTGCCCCATCAGGACGGTGCCGACTGGGCGGGCACACGCGGCTCGGGAGGGGTACGGTCAATAGGTTCTTCTGATGTGGAAGGCCCAGCCTCTTGGGGGGGCGTCGGCGGGGGCCTGGGGGTGGTGGAGGGTCTCCTCGCGGACGAAGTCCTGGGATTTCATGCGGCACCAGGCGGGGACGTCGGTGCGGGCGGCGACGTCGTCGGCGAGGACGGCGACGACCTGGCCGACGGGGATCTCGCGGATGCGCTCGGCGAGCAGGATGATCGGGATGGGGCATTTGCGGCCGAGCGCGTCGATGACCAGCGCGGGGGCGGGACCCGCGGGCTCGGGGGCGGGGTGGGGCGCGTTCGCGGTGTCGCGGCGCGACCTGGCCTTCGCGCGGCCTCGGAACCTCATGGGCGCGACCGCCTCCCTTGTGTCGTGGCTGCCCTGACGCGGATCGTTCTCTTCATTGTGCGCTCACTCCGGCGTCCCGGCGAAGCCGGTCGACGGTTTGGGGGAGCGCGGCGAGGAAGCGGTCGATGTCGGCGGGGTCGGTGCCTCGGGGCAGCGAGACCCGTACGTTGCCATGCGTGAGCACCCCCATCGCCTCAAGGACGTGACTGGGTCGCAGCGTATCCGCCGTGCAGGAGCTTCCTGAGGAAACCGCGAAACCTTGTCTGTCGAGTTCGGTCAGGAGCGCTTCGCCGGGAACGTACAGGCAGGAGAAGGTGACCAGGTGGGGGAGGCGCCGGGTGGGGTGGCCGACGACTTCGACGTCGGGCACGAGCCGGGGCACCTGGTCGCGGATGCGGTCGATGAGGGCGGACAGGCGGGGCGCTTCGGAGCGCATGTCGGCGCGGTAGGCGTCCAGGGCGGCGGCCGCGGCGACGGCGCCGGGGACGTTCTCGAATCCGGGGACGCGGCGGCGTTCGCGTTCGTCCGCGGGGAGGGGGGAGCGCCAGCGGGTGTTCTTTCTGATCACCAGGATGCCGATGCCGGGCGGGCCGCCCCATTTGTGGGCGCTGGCGGTCAGGATCGACCAGCCGGCGGGGATGTCGGCGCGTCCGGCGGACTGTGCCGCGTCGACCAGCAGGGGGACGCCCGCGGCCCGGCATGCCTCGGCGACCTCGGCGACCGGCTGGAGGGTGCCGACCTCGTGGTTGGCCGACTGGAGGCAGGCCAGCGCGGTGCCGGGGCGGAGGGCGGCGGCGAAGGCGGCCGGGTCGACGCGGCCGTGCCTGTCGACGCCGACGGTGGTGACCTCGCCGCCTTCCGCCTCGTGGGTCTCCGCGGCGTGCAGGACGCTGGAGTGCTCGACCGCGCTCACCACCAGGTGGCGGCCGACGCGCCGCCGGGCCCTCAGAGCGCCCAGCACGCCGAGGTGCACCGCCTGGGTGCCGGACGCGGTGAACGACACCTCGTCGGCCCGTACGCCGAGGACCCCGGCGATGCGCTCGCGGGCGCCGTCCAGCAGGACGCGGGCCTGGCGCGCGCGGCCGTACAGGCGTGCCGGGTCGGCCCAGCCGCCGTCCAGCGCGTCCAGCAGGGCCCGGCGCGCGGCGGGGTGCGCGGGCTCGGTGGACGCGGCGTCGAAATAGCCGCTCGGGACGGGGTGGGCCACGCCAGAAACCCTAACCGGCCACCCGATCGGGGGTTTGCGGGACCCTCACGCTAATGTGTCCCCCACACACGTGTAACAACTGATCTCACCGCCCGGCCGACCGGGCTTCTATCCGTGGGGAAGGCATTCCGTGAGTCCGACCCGCTCTAGGGAGCGGCGTACGCCTGTGCGCGGCCGCCGCGCATCGACGCGCGCACTGACGGGCGCCGGCGCGCTGGGCCTGCTGGCGCTGACCGCGACCGCGTGCAGCAGCGACAGCGAGGCGGCCCGCCTTGGCATGCCCGAGCCGATCAGCGACCAGGCCGAGCGCATGCTGACGCTGTGGCAGGGGTCCTGGATCGCGGCGTTCGCCGTGGGCGGCGTCGTCTGGGGACTGATCATCTGGGCGGTGCTGTTCCACCGCAGGCGCTCCGACGACCTGCCGCCGCAGGTGCGCTACAACATGCCGATCGAGATCCTCTACACGGCGGTCCCGTTCGTGATCATCGGCGTGCTGTTCTACTTCACGGCCCGGGACGAGACCTACGTCGAGAAGACCACCGCCAACCCGGCGGTCACCGTCGACGTGACCGGGTTCCAGTGGAGCTGGCAGTTCGACTACCGCGAGAAGGACGCCTCGGGGCGGGAGCGGACGGTCGCCTCCGAGGTCGGCACCCCGGTCGACCCGAACGCCACCACGGGCGCCAAGCCGGTGCTGACCATCCCCGTGGACCGCACGGTGCGGATCAGGTTGCACGCCAACGACGTCATCCACTCGTTCTGGGTGCCGGCGCTCCTGTACAAGAAGGACGTCATGCCCGGCTATGTCAACGAGTTCGAGTTCACCGCGCGCAAGACCGGCACCTATGAGGGCCGGTGCGCGGAGCTGTGCGGCGTGGACCACAGCCGCATGCTGTTCCAGCTGAAGGTCGTGCCGCAGGCCGAGTACGACCAGTACATCGCCGCGGCCAAGGCCCGTGCGACGGGGGGTGCCCAGTGACGACCGTGAGCGAGGCGCCCGGCGTGGCTCCTGTGGGAGGCGCTCGGACGAGCAAGGGGCGCATCCTGGCGTCCTGGCTGTCGTCCACCGACCACAAGGTGATCGGCTACCTGTACCTGATCACCTCGTTCGTGATGTTCCTGTTCGGCGGCGTGCTGGCGCTGGTCATGCGGCTGGAGCTGTACAAGCCCGGCCTGCAGGTGGTCAGCAACGAGCAGTTCAACCAGCTGTTCACCATGCACGGCACGATCATGCTGCTGATGTTCGCGACCCCGCTGTTCGCCGGGTTCGCCAACGTGGTGATGCCGCTGCAGATCGGGGCGCCGGACGTGGCGTTCCCGCGGATGAACATGCTGGCGTACTGGCTGTTCCTGTTCGGCAGCCTGATCGTGATCGCCGGGTTCCTGACGCCGGGCGGCGCGGCCAGCTTCGGCTGGTTCGCCTACGCCCCGCTGTCGGACGCGGTGCGCTCGCCGGGCATCGGCGGCGACATGTGGGTGATGGGCCTGGCCATGTCGGGCTTCGGCACGATCATGGGCGCGGTCAACTTCATCACCACGATCCTGTGCATGCGGGCGCCGGGCATGACCATGTTCCGGATGCCGATCTTCACCTGGAACACGCTGCTGACCTCGATCCTGGTGCTGCTGGCGTTCCCGGTCCTGGCCGCGGCGCTGCTGGCGCTGGAGGCCGACCGCAAGCTCGGGGCGCACGTGTTCGACGCCTCGCACGGCGGCGCGCTGCTGTGGCAGCACCTGTTCTGGTTCTTCGGGCACCCGGAGGTCTACATCATCGCGTTGCCGTTCTTCGGCATCGTGACGGAGATCCTGCCCGTGTTCAGCCGCAAGCCGGTGTTCGGCTACATCGGCCTGGTGTTCGCGACGATCTCGATCGCGGGCCTGTCGGTGACGGTGTGGGCGCACCACATGTTCGTGACGGGCCAGGTGCTGCTGCCGTTCTTCTCGTTCATGACGTTCCTGATCGCGGTGCCCACAGGGGTGAAGTTCTTCAACTGGGTCGGCACGATCTGGCGGGGACAGCTGTCGTTCGAGTCGCCCATGCTGTGGTCGATCGGGTTCCTGGTGACGTTCCTGTTCGGCGGGCTGACCGGCGTGATCCTGGCGTCGCCGCCGATGGACTTCCAGCTGTCGGACTCCTACTTCGTGGTGGCGCACTTCCACTACGTGGTGTTCGGCACCGTGGTGTTCGCGATGTTCGCCGGGTTCTACTTCTGGTGGCCGAAGTGGACCGGCAAGATGCTGAACGACAGGCTCGGCAAGGTGCATTTCTGGATGCTGTTCATCGGCTTCCACGGCACCTTCCTGATCCAGCACTGGCTGGGCGCCGCGGGCATGCCGCGCCGGTACGCGGACTACGCCGCGGAGTTCACCGGCATGAACCAGGTGTCGACGGTGTTCGCGATGCTGCTGGGCCTGTCGATGATCCCGTTCTTCTACAACGTCTACATCACCGCGAAGCGGGGCAAGCGGGTCGAGGTGGACGACCCGTGGGGGTACGGCGGGTCGCTGGAATGGGCGACGTCGTGCCCGCCGCCGCGGCACAACTTCAACGCGATCCCGCGGATCCGCTCCGAGCGGCCGGCCTTCGACCTGCACCACCCGCACGTCGGGGCCAAGGGCGAGCTCACCGGGACGAAGGGGTAGGAGATGCGCGTACAGGCGTTCATGTTCTACGGGTGCGCGGTCTTCTTCCTCGCCACCGATGTCGTCTACTGGCTGTGGTCGGGCGACTGGACGGGCACCACGGCGCTGGCGCTGGCGGTCGGCCTGGCCGGCCTGATCGGGTTCTACATCCACTTCACGGTGCGGCGGCTGGAGAAGGGCAACGGCGGCCCGCTGTACGAGGACGATCCCGAGGGCGAGATCGCGGACGCGGCGGGCGAGCTGGGCTTCTTCAGCCCGCACAGCTGGTGGCCGCTGTTCGTGGCGCTGTCGGCCGCCACGGTGACGCTGGGCATCGTGTTCGGCTGGTGGCTGGTGATCGTCGGCGTGGCCGCGTGCATCATGAGCACGATCGGGATGGTCTTCGAGTACTACCGGGGTCATTTCTCGCACTGAGCCCGTCACGCTGGAACGCCGTACGGCGCCGGACGAACCGTCCGGCGCCGTACGGCTGTATGGGACCGAACCGTCGTAGAGCCCCAACCGTCGTACAAGGCCCAACCGTCGCACTGCCCCCAACCGTCCTGAACCGGACGGTCCTGATCATTCGGTTGGGACCCGGTAAAGGTACGTCAAGCGCCCGGTGCCCCCTGATTTTCCCGGGTACCGGCCCATTCATGATGACCGCGTTGAATGTTCGCACTACGGTGCTCTTCGGACTGGTGACGGTGACGGCCGGAGCGGGCGCGGTGGGGTGCTCGCTGGGCTCCGACACGGATCTGCCGTCCGGGGCCGGGGCGGTGTCGCTCGCCGTGAGCCCGGTCGCGGCGGCGGCGACGACGGGGTCGGGGACGGCGCGTCCGCGTCCCGACGCCCCGGTGTCCGTGCAGGCCCGTCAGGGCACGATCGAGAACGTCACGGTGACCACCGATGGCGAGCCGGTGGAGGGCGCGCTGAACGCCGAGCGGACGCAGTGGCGGTCCCGCTGGACGCTGGAGCCCGGCACCAGGTACACGATCACCGCCACCGCGGTCGGGGACGACGGCAGGACCCGCACGGTCAGCAGCCGGTTCGTCACCGCCGAGGCGAAGAGGACGCTGGGCGTGGTGTACGAGGCGCCCAAGCACAAGGAGACCGTCGGCGTCGGCATGCCGATCGTGATGCGGTTCCAGCGCGAGGTCACCAACCGGGCGGGGGTGGAGCGGGCGCTGGAGGTGCGGTCCAGCAAGCCGGTCGAGGGCGCGTGGCACTGGTTCGACAACAAGACCCTGGTGTTCCGCACCAAGGCGTTCTGGCCGCGGCACACCGATGTCACGTTCAAGGCGCGGCTGGCGGGTGTCGCCGGTGCCGGCGACACCTATGGGGGCAAGAACACCACCGTCCGCTTCCGGATCGGAGAGGAGCAGATCAGCACGGCGAGCGAGAACAAGCACAAGATGATCGTCCGCAAGAACGGCGAGGTCGTGCGGAAGATGCCGATCAGCATGGGCCGCGGCGGCGTCAGGAAGTACACCACGACCAACGGGATCCATCTGACGATGGACAAGGGCAACCCGGTGACGATGACCTCCGGCTGGGAGGGGATCGGGCCCGGCTCCCCCGGCTACTACAGCCTGTCGGTCCACCACGCGGTCCGCATCTCCAACAGCGGCGAGTACGTGCACTCGGCGCCGTGGTCGGTCGGGGCGCAGGGCAACAGCAACGTCAGCCACGGCTGCGTGAACGCCAGCCCCTCGGACGCGAGGTGGTTCTACAACTTCGCGCAGCGGGGCGACCCGTACATCGTGACGGGCAGCGACCGGGAGCTGGAGCCGGACAACGGCTGGGGCTACTGGCAGATGAAGTGGGGGGAGTGGGTGAAGGGCAGCGCCCTGAAGCACTCCCTGAAGGTCGGGCCGGACGGCAGCGTGCCCGTGGCGCACCGGTCCACGGAGGCGATGGCGGGGTCGCCCGAACGGCGCCCCTGACCTGCCCGGCCGCCGGCCCCGCACCTCCGGGTGCGGGGCTAACGTCGTCGTGGGGGAGGTTCGGGGACGTGGTGCTGCCGCGCCCAGTCTCGGGCCATGGCGATGCGTTCGGGCGCGGACGGGTGGCTCGACCACAGGAAGCGTTCGATCGCGTCGGGGGATAGGTCGGAGATGTTCCGCACCGACAGCTCGTGCTGCATGGACGCGAACGTGGCGGGGTCGCGGGTGAGGTCCAGGGAGTGGGCGTCCGCCCTGGCCTCGATGTGGCGGCTGACCAGGTTCTGGACGGGCATGCCGACCTGTGTCGCGACCGCCACGCCCGCGAGCAGCAGCGCGATCGACCGTGGATCGGCGCCGGGGTTCCCCTGGGGCGGCTCGCCCCCGCCGTGAACGCCGTCCGGGACGACGCCGGAGCGCCGTAGCAGGCGCGGCGAGCTCAGCAGCAGGTGCAGGAGGCAGACGGCCGCCGAGACGCCCAGCGCGCCGATCAGCGTCCCGTGCAGCACGTCGTCGTTCTTGGCGTGGCCGAGCTCGTGCGCCACGATCGCCTCGACGCGCGCGGGCGGCGTGTTCTCCAGCAGCGTGTCGTAGATGACGATGCGCCGGGTCGAGCCGAATCCCGACACGTAGGCGTTGAGCGAGGTGGTGCGCCGCGACGCGTCGGCGACCAGCACGTCCTTGACCGGGACGCCGTCCCGCCGGGCCATCGCCAGCAGGTCGGCGCGCAGCCGCCCTTGCGGCAGCGGCCGGAAGTCGTTGAACGCTGGCTCGAACACGACCGGGTAGAGGAACGACACCGCCACGACGAGGGCGAAGGCCCCGGCCGCCGCGCCCGTCCACCAGTACCGGGGGAACCGCCGCAGCGCCCAGTACAGCAGGAGCAGCGCGATCGAGTAGATGAGCCAGGTGAAGCCCAGCGACTTGACGTCGTCGAGCAGCCATGCGGGCCAGGACTGGGTGGACAGCCCGTACCGGCGCAGCACCGCCTCGCCCCAGACGCCGAACGGGAGGCTCGCCAGGTGCAGCACGGTGGTGAGGACGACGACCGCGACCGCGACCCGGAGGGAACGGCGCCGCGGCCACGCGGTGCAGCGGGCGATGAGGCCGGACCCCAGCCGGGTCAGCCCCAGCACGAGCACGACGACCAGGCCCACGGCCAGGCCGGCGTAGGCGCGGGGTGTGAGCGCGGCGTCGAACGCGCGGGACCGGGCGATCTCCGCGGGGCTGAAGTCGCGGGCCGGGTCCACCGGGACCGCGCCGCCCGGCACGGTCCCGGGCAGCGGGTGCCATGGCGTCGTCACCGCGATCACGGCGATCACGGCGGCGAACAGCACCGCCGAGGCGATCGCGGCGGCCCGCCGGGACCGCCGGTCCGGCCCGGGGCGGCCGGTGCCGGGCGCGGGCCCGGATCCCGTCCCCTCGCCGGGATCGACGCCCGTGCCGGCCTTGCCGCGTCCCGTCATCGCAGTTCCCTCCGCAGGTAGTCGCGCCAGGCGGCGGTGAAGCGCGGGAGGTCCACGCCCAGCGCCTCCCTCAGCGCGGCCGATTCCGTGCTGCGTCCCGCCGCGCGGTAGAGCCGGACCAGCGCCGCCTCACCGTACCGTTCGGCGATCATCCGGCAGGCCAGCCAGGACTCCTGGTACGCCTGCGAGAGCCGGGGCGAGCCGCCGTCGAACGCGGCGCGTCCCGGAAGCGCGTCCGGCAGCCGTCCCGCGGCCACCTCGCGCCGCAGCTCGGCGGCGGCCGACCGCACGCTCACGTCCCGGCCCCGGTACCCGGCGTAGTCGGCGAACCCCTCGATCAGCCAGAGCGGGGTGCGGCCGTCGCGGGCACCGCCGGTGGCCACATGGGTCAGCTCGTGGGTGAGGACCACGTCGCGTCCCAGCGCGTTGAGGCGCCCGAAGGCGGCGGGCGCGATGACGATCCGGTCGGCGCCCCGCCCGCCCGTGGTGGGGGCGACGGTGGCCAGCGCCGCGATCTCGTGCAGGCCGGGACGGCCGCCCGCCAGCGAGGCGGCCCGCGCGGGGTCCGCCGGGACGAGCGCGACGACCCGCCGCGCCCAGCCGGAGGGGGCGAGCCGGCCGGCGACCGCGGTGACGGCGGGCACGGCCGCGTCCAGGCGGCGGGCGATCTCCCGCAGCCCCGGGGCGTCGCCGATGACCAGGACGGAGCGGCCGCGGACGACGGTCAGCGGGCCGCCGTCCCAGATCTCGGCGTCGTCGGCGTGACCGCGCGCCGTCCCGTCCCCGACGACCGCCCAGCCGCCGGGACGCGGCGCGAACACCAGGTACCGGGTACGGGCGACGGGCTCGGCGTCGTGGCCGCGGAGGGTGTAGGTCAGCCGGATCCTGACGACGGCGGCGCCGCCTCCGGTGGATTCCAGGGACGTGAAGTCCTCCCGCCAGTCCCGCAGCGGCAGCTTGAGCAGGTTGTCGAACATCACCGCCTGGGCCTGCCGGTAGGGCGCGGGCGCCGAGGCGAGGGTCGCCATGAAGGCGATCCGGTCGCGGTCGCGTACCGCGCGGGCACGGTTGGCCAGGACGGCGCCTATCGCGTTCCGGTCGGGCGGCGCCACGGCTTCCCGGGCCGCGCCGGGGGCGCCGGACCGGCCGTCGCCGGGACGGGCACCGGCCAGGCCCAGGCCGCCGAGCACGCAGACGGCGAGTCCCGCGGCGACGGCGATCGACGCCGTGCGCCGCGGGACCCGCGCCCGTCCGCGGACCGAGCCCGCGCCTCCCGCGCCCATGCGCGTGATCCTATGCGCGCGGTGCGGCCCGGCCGGCCGCCCTCCGGTCGGTCACCCCTTGGCGTAGTCGGGGTAGCCGTAGCCGACGACGGTGCTGGTGGACCGCTGCCGCACGCGGACCGCGTTGCTGGTGTTGCCCTCGACGGTCTCGATCGTGCCGTGCCCCTTGTCCTTGATCACCATCCCGACGTGCTCGATGGCGTAGAGGTTCTTGGAGCCGTTCCAGGCGAAGAAGACGATGGCGCCCGGCCTCGGCCTGGTGCCCCAGCGATCCCGCTCCTGGAACCACTTGGCGTGCTCGATCGTCCAGGCGTCGCTGCCGATCTGGTCGCTCAGGCCGAGTTTGTCGCCGACCCAGGAGATGAACATGCTGCACCAGGCGGCGTTGGCGTAGATCTTCGGGTCGCGCCCGCCGTCGCGCCGCGCGGTCTCCCTGGCCCGCTTGGTCGTGACGTACCACTCCTGGAACTTGGTCTTGCCCTGGGAGTCCTCCTGGATCCCGACCTGCTCCCTGGCGAGCTTGATGGCGTCGGCGGCGGTGACCCTCTTCTTGGCGGGCGCCGGCCGGGCGGCCTTCGGCGCCGGGGCCTTGGGCGCGGCCACCTGCCGTTGGACGTCCGCGTGCTCCTCGGCCTCGGCCTCGGCCTCCGCCGGTATGGACTGTCCCGGCATGGACCGCACGCGCTTCGCCTTGGCCTTGCGCTTCATGATCGTGGCGCGGACCAGGGACGCGTGGCCGTTCTCGCTCTCGCCGTCCTCCCGCGACGTGTGCGGGACGCCGACCTCGGCGTCGGGGGCCACCGCCGCCAGGGTGGCGGCTCGCGCGGACGGGCCGTCGGCCCCGGCGATCCTGGCGGTCCCGGCGGCCAGGCCGATCAGCGTGACACCGGCGAGCAGCCCGCCGGTGGTGCGGAGGGTGACGTTCAGGGGTTGGGGGGTGCGGTGCCTTCCCTTGGCACAGCGGTGCTTAGCTGCCACGTGGGCTCCTCGGCTTCCAATGACCGCCTGCCGGGTTAGCTGTCGGGTTCGGGCGTGGAAGCGTGCCCTACGGCCTGGACGTCACGTCCTGCGGCCGATTCACCCCGTGGGACTGGATGGGTCCCCGGCTCCGCGTCGCGCGGACTCGGCGGTGGGCGTCCGGTACGTCCGGACGCCGACATCTCGGACTGGGTCGGCTCCCCGAAGGGGTCGGGGCCCGTGGGGGGTTGGGTGAGCGCAGCCGGGCCCGTCAAGGCCCGTCAAGCCGCACGGCCGAAGACGGCGTGGCCGCCCCGGCTCCCCAAGGGATCAGGGGAAGAAACGGGGACGTCCCAGGGAAGCGGGGACGGGCGGCCACGCCTGGCTCCAGGCCGCGCTGCGAGGCGCTATGGGAGTTGTCGGTTCTTCGGGATTGTGGGGGCGTCCAAGAACAGGAATCGCCCACGGCCGAGGCCCGATGGGTGGGCCGCCATGAACGCCACGGAAGCGCCCATGCACACTGCCGTGATGCTCACGGTGCGGCCGGGCCGGCCTTGAGTGAACTGGAGTGGAACTGAAGTGACGCGGCACCTGGGGAGTGCCGAGCGGGGACGGCACCTGGGGGGTGCCGCGGAGGCGCGGTGCGTGAGAAGCGCCGCTACCTGGGGCGACGCCTGGCGGGCGCCGCGAGTGGGACACAAGATAGCAAAGGTCGGCGAGATGGCAAATAGGGGCACAAAAAGCCGCCGGACCAGGGACAACCCGATCCGGCGGCGTCGGCTCGACTCGATCTTGACTACCCGGCCCTGACCACGGCGGCCCCGCCGGGTCAGGGCCGGCCCGCGCCGACGTAGTTCGCCGCGTAGTAGCCGGAGTTGATGTTGACGATGGACACCGTCTTGCCGGTGCTCGGCGCGTGGATCATCTGGCCGTTGCCGATGTAGAGCCCCACATGCCCGAGGTTGCTGAAGAACACCAGGTCACCGGGCTGCAGGTCGCTCTTGGCCACCCGCTTGGTGGCGGCGTACTGCGAGTTGGTGGTACGGGTGATGTTGACCCCCGCCGCCGCCCACGCCTTCATCGTCAGGCCGGAGCAGTCGTAGGAGTTCGGCCCCTCGGCGCCGTACTGGTACGGCTTGCCCTTCTGGGCGAAGGCGAAGTTCAACGCGACCCGCGCGGGCCCGCTGGCCGGGCCGTTGTAGGTGCCGCCGACACCGCCGCCGGCGGACGGTGGGTCGTACTTGGCGACCAGCGCCTTCTGCTTCCTGACCTGTTTGTCGAGGACGGCCTTGCGCGCCTTCAGCTCGTCCTGCTGCCTCTTGGCCTCGTCGTAGGCGGCCTTGGTCTGGGCCAGCTCGCGCTGCACCCGCTGCGCCGCGCCGAGGAACTGGGCCAGCTCGGAGCTGCGGTTGCGGGCGAGGTGCGTGAAGACCGCGGCCTGGTCGAGCACCGCCTGCGGGTCGTCGGCGCCCACGAGACCGGCGACGTCACCGGTGTTGCCCCGCTTGTACGCGTCGGCGGCCATCTGGGAGACCTTCGCCTGCAACGCGTTGTAGGTGGCGAGCTCTTCGGCGCTGGACGCCTTGGACGCCTGGTACTTCTTCTTGGCGATCTTGTACTTCTGGTTGACCTGGTTGTACTTCTCGACGAGCTGGTCGACCTGCTCGTTGAGCTTGGTCAGCTTCTTCTTCGCCTCGGCCTCGGGGTCGGCGTGCGCCGCGGTCGCGGGCACGGCGAAGGAGGCCGCCACGGCCAGGCAGACGGTCGCCGTGATCCGGCGTGGGGTGGTGCCGCGCCCCGCGATGACGTGCGGGCGGTTGCGCTGCGCCTGGGAGCCCGCCTTGGTGTGATCACTGGCCACGATCGCTAGTGCCCCTCTCGTCCGTGATGTCGCCGGACGACACTAGCGAGGCACCTCACCCGTCACAACTGATTCGTTGCTCTTAGGCGCCTTAAATCGACCTTATGCCACCATGGGTGCAATTAAGATCACGAAGCGCGCTCGTCACGCCTGTTCTTCGTCACGCCGCGTGGCGGGAACGGGACCATGCGCAGCGGCGGCACCAGCTCGTGCTCCGCCAGCACCCGCAGCGCGCGCCGCTCGTCCTCGTCGATGTCCAGCACCCCGGCGGCGGGGCCGGCTCCCGCGCACTCCAGCAGAGCGGGGACGACGCAGTCGCCGCAGCCCGTGCCGCGCGCCCGGCAGCCCTCACACTCGATCACCATGATGTCCCCCTGTACCTCATCCGGTACCGGATGCCTCGTTCACGGCAGCGACGGTACGGGGAAGGTCCGACAGAACCCGGGAGCGGCTACGTACGGCCGAGGCGGCGCAGGAGGAGCGTGGACGGGGCGGGGCGGGCTCCGGCGCGGCGGCAGTTGTCGGCGACCTCGCGGTCGGAGGACACGACCACGAGGGGCCGGCCGGGCGGCTCGGCCCGCACCAGCTCGCCGATCAGCTCGTCGGCGGTCTGCCCGGGGCGGCTGAACAGCACCCGCACCCCGCGCGGCACCGCCGTCGCGACCGGGGCGTCCAGCTCGGCGCCGTCGAACACGCAGGTGATCTCGGCACGGGTCTGCGCGGCCAGCCCGCCCAGGCCGGACAGCAGCCGCCTGCGCTGGTCGGCCAGCGGCAGCTCCCCGTACCCGGTCTTGGTGACGTTGTAGCCGTCCACCAGCAGGTGCACCTGGGGCAGCGACAGCAGCCGGTCCAGCAGCTGCGGGTCCTGGTCGGACAGGGACCTGCCGGTCATCACGGGATTCGCCGCCGCCCCCGGGCCCGCCCCGGCCACCGCGTCCGCGGGACGCGCGATCGTGGACGGCAGCGCCAGCTCCCTGCGCATCCCCAGCGCGGCGTCCACCAGCGTGTCGAGCAGCATCCGCAGGCGGACGTCGTCCACGTTGCGGCCCTCACGGGCGGCCCTCCTGGCCGCCTCCGCGTCCGTCTCGGCCCGCGCCAGCCTGCCCCGCAGCCTGCGCAGCTCCTTGTCGGCCGCCGCGGCGCCCTCGCGGGCGGCGGCCCGCTCGCGCTCGCTCTGCGCGGCCAGCGCCTCGGCCCTCTCCTCGGCCGCCCTGGCGCGCGTCCGCGCGTCGTGCAGCTTGCGCCGCAGCTCGGTGACCTCGGCCTTGACCTCGCGCAGCTCCGAGCGCAGCCGGTCCACCTCGGCGGCGCGCCCGGCACGGGCCGCGGCGACCTCCTCGCGCAGCTCCGCGATGCGCCGCTCGGCGGCCTCGCCCTCGGACGCGCTCGCCGAGCGTTCCAGCTCGTCCCGGGCCGTCTCCACCAGCGCGGTCCACCCCTGCGGGCGCAGCAGGTAGGCCAGCACCGCGACCCGCACGGGATCGGCGGCCGGCGGCAGCCGGCCCTCCTCGACCGCCTCGGCCAGCTCCGGCTGCGCCTTCCGCAGCGGGACGGCCACGCGCTCGCGGAACCCGGCGTCCTTCTCCAGTTGCGCGGCGATGTGCTGCCCGGCGAGCTTGGCCCGCTTGCGGCGCTCGAACCGGGCGAACCGGCGCAGCGGCAGCGGCACCTCGTCGGCGGGCAGCGTGCCGATCAGCTCCGCCGCCGCCTCCACGACGCCGACCCTGACCGCCTCGGGGAGGGGGCGGGCCAGGCGTTCTCCGGCCTCCGCGCCGCTGTCGATGATCTCGCTCCTCCCAGGCCGTGCCGCCGATGTCCCCCCGAAGACCGCTCGCTCGCCGTTCCCCCCGGGCCGGCGTTCCGGGACGGCGACGGCCGTCCCGCCGCGGACGCCGTTCTGCCTTCCCGTGTGACACGCGCCTTAACCTGCGCGAACGCGCGATCCGCCGGACCCCGGCCCCGGCACGCCCGCTCCGCTCGCGGCCACGGGTCGCGCGGCCCCGGCGGCTCCCTCACCTGGAGGAATCCCAGCGTTCCTCCAACACTAGCGCGAAGCGTCCGCAGGCACCGGGGGATGCCTCGCCCTGGTCTGTCGGTGGCGTCCTTTACGGTCGCGCCCATGACGGCCAGCGCTTCGGAGCCCTTGCCCGCCTACGGCGTCCAGGGGACGCTCGACGACCTGGGCACCCCGCTGGCCGAGGTCACCTTCGTGGTGGTCGACCTGGAGACCACCGGGGGCTCCCCGGCCGAGTCGGCGATCACCGAGATCGGCGCGGTCAAGGTGCGCGGCGGCGAGCACCTGGGCGACTTCGGCACGCTGGTCGATCCCGGCTCAGAGATCCCGCCGTTCATCACCGCGCTCACCGGCATCACCCAGGCGATGGTCACCGCCGCGCCGACGATCGACGCGGTGCTCCCGGCGTTCCTGGAGTTCGCCCGCGGCTGCGTGCTGGTCGCGCACAACGCGCCGTTCGACACCGGCTTCCTCAAGGCGGCGTGCGCCGAGCACGGCTACGCCTGGCCCGCGTTCCCCGTCATCGACACCGTCGACCTGGCGCGGCGCGTGCTGACCCGCGACGAGGTGCCCAACTGCCGGCTGGAGACCCTCGCCCGGTTCTTCCGCGCCGGCACCCGGCCCGTCCACCGGGCGCTGGCCGACGCCAGGGCCACCGTCGACGTCCTGCACGGCCTCATCGAGCGGCTCGGCTCGTTCGGCGTCACCACCCTGGAGGAGCTGCGCGGCTTCGCCAAGGCACCCACGCCCGAGCAGCGGCGCAAGCGCCATCTCGCCGACACCGTCCCCAGCGCCCCCGGCGTGTACGTGTTCGAGGACGCCGGCGGCGAGGCGCTCTACATCGGCAAGAGCGGCGACCTGCGCACCCGCGTCCGCAGCTACTTCACCGGCTCGGAGACGCGGTGGCGGGTCAGGGAGATGGTCGGGCTGGCCGAACGGGTCCGCACCATCGTGTGCGCCACCGGCCTGGAGGCCGAGATCCGCGAGCTGCGGCTCATCGCCGAGCACAAGCCCCGCTACAACCGGCGCTCGAAGTTCCCCGAGCGGGTGCTGTGGCTCAAGCTGACCGTCGAGCCGTTCCCCCGGCTGTCGATCGTCCGGGAGTGCCGCGACGACGGCGCCGCCTACCTCGGGCCGCTGTCGTCCCAGCGGCAGGCCGAGGAGGCGCGCGCCGCGATGCACGAGGCGATCCCGCTGCGGCAGTGCACGCAGCGGCTCACGCCCCGGCTCATCGAACGCGGCAAGGCGCGCGGCTGCGTGCTCGGCGAGATCGGCAGGTGCGGCGCGCCCTGCGAGGGCCACGAGACGGTCGAGGGCTACGAGGCGCACGTCACCGCCGCGCGCTCCGTGCTGGCCGGTGACGTGCGTCCCGTCGTGGCCGCCGCCCAGGTGCGCATCGACCGCCTCGCCGCCGCGCAGCGGTACGAGGAGGCCGCGGCGCAGCGCGACCGGCTGGCCGCCTTCGTCCGGGCGGCGGCGCGCGGGCAGCGGCTCGGCGCGCTCGCCGGCTGCCGCCAGATCGTGGCCGCGCGTCCCGCCTTCGACGGCGGCTGGGAGCTGGCGGTGGTGCGGTACGGCCGGCTCGCCGCCGCCGGGACGATCCCGCCGGGGGCGCACCCGCGCCCCTACGTGGACGCCCTCATCGCCACCGCCGAGACCGTCTTCCCGTGGTCGGTGACGACCGGGGCGCCGGGCGGCGCCGCGTCCGCCGAGGAGATGGAGTGCGTCCTGCGCTGGATGGACGCGCCCGGCACCCGTCCCGTCGAGGTCGACGGCACCTGGACCTCGCCCGTCCACGGCGGCGAGCGGCTGCGCGCCTGGATCGACAACGCCTACGCCGCGCGCGAGCCCGGCGAGCCGAGAGCCGGCCGCCCACTAAGGTGACGGAAGGATGACGGAAGGCATCCGCGCCCACCGACCCGGCACGCAACGAGGGACGTCCCCATGGCCCTGCCGCTCTACGACAGCCAGCCCGCCCGGCGGGTCCCCTGGGTGACCTACCTGCTCGTCGCCGTCAACGTCGTGGTCTTCCTGTTCACCCCGATGGCCAGCTTCCCGAGCTGGTACGGGTCGGGCAAGGAACGCGAGTGCAACGCGGCCCGGTTCGCCTTCGAGCACGGGGCCGTCCCCAAGGAGCTGACCACCGGCAGGCAGCAGCCCATGCGCGGCGAGATCGTCCAAGAGTGCGGCGTCGCCGAGTACCGCAAGACGCCCTGGGTCTCCGCGTTCACCTCGATGTTCCTGCACTCGGGCGCGCTGCACCTGCTGGGCAACCTGATCGCGCTGTTCGTGGTCGGCATGGGCGTGGAGGACCGGCTCGGCCGATTGCGCTTCCTGCTGTGCTACCTGTTCTTCGGCCTGGTGGCCGTCTACGGGTTCGCCTACACCTCGCCCGACTCCACGGTCCCGCTCATCGGCGCGTCCGGGGCCATCGCGGGCGTCCTGGGCGCCTACCTGGTCCTCAACCCGCGCGGCCGGATCGTCAGCCTGGTCCCGCCGATCATCGTGGTCCGGCTGCCGGTGTGGGTCGTCCTGGGGTACTGGTTCGTCCTCCAGTGGCTGTCCCTCGGCGACGAGGAGAGCAACGTGGCGTACGTGGCCCACATCGCCGGTTTCATCGCCGGTCTCGCCGTGGCGGTCGTGGCCCGCCGCACCGGCCCGTCCCGCCGCGCTCTCGCGCTCAGCCGCGGATAGCCGCAGCTCCCTGTAGGGTTCTGCCCATCGTCCTAACGGGTGGGGAGGGTCCAGTGGTCACCGCGATCGTGCTGATCAAGGCGGATGTGGCGAGCATCCACGAGGTGGCCGAGAGCGTCGCGGCGCTGGACGGCGTCAGCGAGGTCTACTCGATCACCGGCGAGTACGACCTGATCGCCATGGTGCGGGTGCGCCGCCACGACGACCTCAACGACGTGATCCCCGGCCGCCTCAACAAGGTCCGGGGCATCCGCGACACCGAGACCCACATCGCCTTCCGCACCTACTCGCAGCACGACCTCGAGGCCGCGTTCTCCCTCGGCCTCCCCGCCGCGGACTAGGCGTTGCTCGCCTTGATCCACTGGTCGAGCTTGGCGGCGGCCAGCCCCTCGTCGATGGCCTCGCCCGCCTTGGCGTAGGCGGCGGCCAGCTCCCCGGTGAGGCGCTCGGGGGCCGGGACGCCGTTGTAGGCGACCATGAGCGCGGCGGCGTTCAGCAGCACCATGTCGCGGACCGGGCCGGGCTCGCCCGCGAACACGGCACGGGCCACCCGGGCGTTGAAGGCGGCGTCGGCGCCGCGCAGGTCCTCCGGGCGGGCCGGGGGGATGCCCAGGTCGGCCGGGTCGAACGTCGTCTCGGCCGAGCCGCCGTCGCGCACCACCCAGACCGTGGACGGGCCGGTGGTGGTGAGCTCGTCCAGGCCGTCGTCGCCGCGGAAGACCAGCGACGAGCAGCCCCGCTTGGCGAACACGCCCGCCACGATGCCCGCCATCCGCGGGTGGAAGACGCCCACCGCCTGAGTGGTGGCGCGCGCCGGGTTGGTCAGCGGGCCCAGGAAGTTGAACACGGTGGGGATGCCCAGCTCGCCGCGGGCCTTGGCCGCGTGCCTCAGCGCCGGGTGGTACAGCGGCGCGAAGCAGAAGGCGATGCCCGCCTCCTCGGCCACCTCGGCGGTGCGGGCGGGCGGCAGGTCGATCCTGACGCCCAGGGCCTCGATCAGGTCGGCGGCGCCGCAGGCGGACGAGGCCGCGCGGTTGCCGTGCTTGACGACCTTGACCCCGGACGCGGCCGCCACCACCGCGGCCATCGTGGAGATGTTCACGGTGTTGGCCCGGTCGCCGCCGGTGCCGACCAGGTCGCCGATCCGGCCCGGCACCTCGATCGGGGTGGCGTTGGCCATCATCCCCTCGACCAGCCCGGAGACCTCCTCGACGGTCTCGCCCTTGGCCCGCATCGCCATGGCGAAGCCCGCGATCTGCACGTCGGTGGCCTCGCCGGCCATGATCTGGTTCATCGCCCAGGCGGTCTGCGCGCTGGTCAGCGAGTGGCCGTCCAGCAGGGCGTTCAGCAGCGCCGGCCAAGTGGTACGCGCATCCATGGTGTCTCCCGGTTCGGGTCCGAGGGGACGCGCGGGGGCCGGCCGATGCCGTGCCCCCTTCCAGGCCGGGGGCTCGCCCCCGCCTCCCCGGCGAGCAGGTGTTACAGAGCCGGTAGGCGGTCGCCCGCCCGCCAGCGCAGCAGTTCGGCGACGCCGGTGGCCAGCGCCATCGGGTCCAGGGGCAGGCCGACCACCTTGTCGGCGCCCGACCAGGTGGCCAGCCAGCCGTCGTCGCGCCGGGCGATGATCGCGAGCACCGGCGGGCAGTCGTACACCTCGTCCTTGGCCTGGCGGCACACGCCCAGGCCGCCCGCGGGCTGCGCCTCGCCGTCGACCACGACGGCGTCGATGCCGCCCTCGTCCAGCCGCTCCACCACGGCGGGCTGGGTGGCGCACTCGACGAACTCCACCCGGGGGAGGTCGGCGGCGGGCCGCCGCCCGATGGCCAGCCGGATCTGGGCGCGGGTGTTCGCGTCGTCGCTGTAGACCAGGACCTTCATCGGGCTCTCCGGGGTGGTGCTCATGGCTGAGAGCGTACCGGGCGCGGCGCCGCCTCTGCCACGTCCCCGCCGGCGTGCGCGATCATGTGGCTGACGTGGCCGGACGGCCGGCCGCGCGGCGCGGCCCGGCCGTGTCCCTTCCGTGGCCGAAACGTGGCCGCGAGGTCACCCCGGGTACGGCCGGGCCGGTCGGACGGCCGGTGACCGGCCCCGCGAGGGCACCGCGCGAGGCCGCGAACGCCCTGGTGGGACATGCCCGGAGAGCGCTCAAGGGGGGTCATGCGCGGATCTTGGGACCGGTGACGTAATAATGGCCCCCGTGACAGCAGCACCCGCGATAGAGACAACCCCTCACGCTCGGGCGAATCGTCCCAACCTGGTCAGCGTGGGGACGATCGTTTGGCTGTCGTCCGAGCTGATGTTCTTCGCGGCCCTGTTCGCGATGTTCTTCACGATCCGCTCGGTGACGATCGGCCAGGAAGGCGAGCACGCCTGGCCCGGCGCCCCGCTCAATCTGCCGCTCTCGGCGGCCAACACCACCGTCCTCGTGCTGTCCTCGGTGACCTGCCAGATGGGCGTGTTCAAGGCCGAGGCCGGCAAGGTGGGACGCGACGGCGGGCTGCTGAACTTCCGGCGCTGGGGGCTGCGCGAGTGGTACGTCCTGTCGTTCCTCATGGGCGCCTACTTCATCGCCGGGCAGGCTTACGAGTACTTCAGCCTGGTCACCAAGGACGGGCTGACGCTGTCCTCCTCGGCCTACGGCTCGGTCTTCTACCTGACCACCGGCTTCCACGGGCTGCACGTCACCGGCGGCCTCGTGGCGTTCCTGTTCGTGCTCGGCCGGACGTACGCGGCCAAGCGCTGGACGCACGAGCAGGCCACGAGCGCGATCGTCGTGTCCTACTACTGGCACTTCGTCGACGTGGTCTGGATCGGCCTGTTCGCCGCGATCTACCTGCTCGACCTGTGACGCGCTCCACTCCACTTCCACCGACGACGAGACCCGAACGGGGATTTCCGTGAAAAGGTTCACCGCATGGCGACGGCGCCCGTGGGCGGGCTACGCCGTCGTGCTGGCGGCCCTGGCGGCGATCGGCGTGATCTACGCCGGGTTCCAGCCGCGGCCCGACCGCGCCGAGGCCACGGCCACCGCCGCGGCGGCGAACGACCTGCAGAACGGCAAGGCGCTCTTCAACAAGAACTGCGCGAGCTGCCACGGGCTGAACGCCGAGGGCACCAAGGACGCCAAGGGCAACCCGATCGCGCCGAGCCTGATCGGAGTGGGCGCCGCCTCGGTCGACTTCCAGGTCAGCACGGGCCGGATGCCGGCGGCCAACCCCGGAGCCCAGATACCGCGCAAGGCGCCGGTCCCGGACTTCAACACCCAGATCGACACCGACGTCGAGAACCCCGAGGAGCGCGCCGCCCTGGAGCGGCAGAAGGCCCGGGCCGAGAAGAACCTGGCCGACCTGCGCGCCTACGTGGCCTCGCTCGGCGACGGCCCCGACGTGCCCAGCGCCCAGGCGGTGGACCCGGAGGGCGGCGACGTCGCGCTCGGAGGCAAGCTGTTCCGCACCAACTGCGCCCAGTGCCACAACTTCGTGGGCTCGGGCGGCGCGCTGACCGGCGGCAAGTACGCCCCGCCGCTGGACAAGAGCGACGTCACCCCGACGCAGATCTACGAGGCCATGCTGACCGGGCCGCAGGCCATGCCGGTGTTCAACGACACCACGCTGACCCCCAGGGACAAGAAGGCCATCATCGCCTACCTCGTGCAGACCCGTGAGGAGCCCAACCCCGGCGGCAACGGGCTCGGCCGGATCGGCCCGGTCTCCGAGGGCCTGGTCGGGTGGCTGGTCGGAATCGGACTGCTGGTCCTCGCGGCCATGTGGATCACCGCGAAGAAGCCGAAGAAGCTGAAGAAGTCATGAGCGACAACAACGACACCACCGGCTCCGGACGGGAGCCGGACGCCCACGGCCGGCCCGAGCGGGTCGTGGGCACCCCGTCCCCGGCGGCCGAGAGGAAGCTGCTGGCCAGCGAGGACATCTCCGCGCCCGCCGGGTTCGGCGAGGAGCTCGACGAGCAGTCCGCCAAGCGGGCCGAGCGCGTCGTGGCGCTGTTCTTCCTCGTCGCGTTCGCCGCCAGCATCGGGTTCATCGCCTACTACATCGGGTGGAGCGGCCGCCACGGCGGCATGCACGGCATCGACCGGGCCAGGGAGTCCAACTACTGGCTCGGCGGGCTGATGGCGCTGTCGTTCCTGGCGCTGGCCATCGGCATCACCATCTGGGTGCGGCGGCTGATGACCAGCAAGCCGATCGTCCAGGAGCGGCACGAGGCGCGCGCCGACGACGAGACCAGGCAGCGGTTCAGCGAGACCTTCATGGAGGGCGCGCAGGACAGCGGCATCACCAAGCGGCCGCTGCTGCGCCGCACCCTGCTGCTGGCCGCGGCGCCGCTGGGCCTGGCCCCGCTGGTGCTGCTGCGCGACCTGGGCCCGCTGCCGGAGAAGCGGCTGCGGCGCACCTACTGGGGCGAGGCGGTCGAGCGGGCCAAGCGCGAGGGCAAGAAGGGCGTCCGGCTGGTCGTGGACGGCACCAACAAGCCGCTCAAGGTCAGCGACTTCTCCTCGCCCGGCGCCATGATCACGGTGCTGCCCGAGGGCATCGAGGAGCACGCCCACCACCCGCTGAACGAGATCGCCAAGGCGGTGACGATCCTGATCAACATCCCGGAGGACCAGATGAAGCCGGCTCTGCGGAACCGCAACTGGGACGTCAACGGGATCGTGGCCTACTCCAAGATCTGCACGCACGTGGGCTGCCCGGCGGCCCTGTACGAGCAGACCACGCACCGCATCCTGTGCCCGTGCCACCAGTCCACGTTCGACGCCACCGACGCCGCCAAGGTCGTGTTCGGCCCGGCGGCGCGGCCGCTGCCGCAGCTTCCGCTGAGCGAGGAGGACGGGTACCTGATCGCCACCGACGACTTCCCCGAGCCGATCGGGCCGTCCTTCTGGGAGCGCGGATGACTCAGGCACCGGTGGCCCCCGGGGCCACCGCACCCAAGGCGGTCGAGGGGACGGCGAACTACCTCGACGACCGGTTCGGGTCGACCAACTTCCTGCAGCGCAACGCGAAGAAGGTCTTCCCCGACCACTGGTCGTTCATGCTGGGCGAGATCGCCCTGTACTCGTTCGTCATCCTGCTGCTGACCGGAGTGTTCCTGACGCTGTGGTTCAAGCCCAGCATGATCGAGGTGGTGTACGACGGGTCGTACACCAAGCTGAACGGCGTGCGGATGTCGGAGGCGTACGCCTCCACCCTGCACATCAGCTTCGACGTGCGCGGCGGTCTGCTGATGCGGCAGATCCACCACTGGGCCGCGATCCTGTTCATGGCGTCGATCATGGCGCACCTGCTGCGGGTGTTCTTCACCGGCGCGTACCGCAAGCCGCGCGAGCTGAACTACCTGATCGGCATCGGCATGTTCACGCTGGGCATGGTGGAGGGCCTGTTCGGCTACTCGCTGCCCGACGACCTGCTGTCCGGGACGGGGCTGCGGATCACCCAGGGCGTGGCCGAGTCGATCCCGGTGGTCGGCACCTACCTCTACATGTTCCTGTTCGGCGGCGAGTTCCCCGAGGGCAACACCGGGGACATCATCCCCCGGCTGTTCACCCTGCACGTGCTGCTGATCCCGGGCATCATCCTGGCGCTGGTCACCGCGCACATGATGATCATGTGGGTGCAGAAGCACACCGCCATGCCGACCAAGGAGCAGACCGAGGACAAGGTGTACGGCTACCCGTTCTACCCGGTCTTCATGGCCAAGACGGGCGCCTACTTCCTGTTCACCTTCGGCGTGTGCGCGCTGCTGGGCGCAGTCGCCCAGATCAACCCGATCTGGCTGTTCGGCCCCTACGATCCCGGGGCGATCTCCTCCGGGTCGCAGCCGGACTTCTACATGGGCGTGTTGGAAGGCGCCCTGCGGATCATGCCGAACTGGGAGACCACCGCGCTCGGCCACACGATCAGCTGGAACGTCCTGATCCCCGCGACCGTGCCGCTCGGCATCGTCTTCGGTGGTCTCGCGCTGTTCCCGTTCATCGAGCAGTGGGTCACCGGCGACAAACGGCACCACCACGTCAACCAGCGGCCGCGCAACGCGCCCGTCCGCACCGGCGTGGGCATGGCCGGGGTGACCTTCTACGGGCTGCTGTGGCTCGCCGGGGCCAACGACGTCATCGCCGAGCGGTTCCACGTGTCGCTGTTCGCCACGACCTGGTTCTTCCGGGTCACGGTGATCGTCGGCCCGTTCGTGGTGTACGCCGTCACCAAGCGGATCTGCCTGGGGTTGCAGCGCAAGGACGCCGCGACGGTCGGCCACGGCGTGGAGAGCGGCATCATCGTGATGTCGCCGGACGGAAAGTTCAGCGAGCGGCACGAGCCGCCCCGTCCCGAGGAGAAGGCGGTGCTGCTCAGCAAGGAGAACGCCCGTCCCGAGCCGCCCGCGGTGGACGCCAAAGGCGTGCCGTCGCCGGCCAGCAAGGGCCCGCTGGGGCACCTGCGCTCGCGGCTCAACCGGGCGTGGACGTTCGACGACATCCCCGTCGAGGAGCACGGGAACGGCGAGCACGCGAACGGCGACCACGGCAACGGTCACCATCCCGAGGAGGTCGAGGTCGGAAGCGGGGGGCCCAAGCAGCTCAACCCCTGACCCCGCCGACCTCTGGGGACTCGTGAAGCGGCCCGTCACCGGGATGCCCCGGTGGCGGGCCGCTTCCTCGTTCCGGTACCTCCGTAGGCTGGAAAGCGATGACCAGGACCCTTGTCGTCACCAACGACTTCCCGCCGCGTCCGGGCGGCATCCAGGCGTTCGTCCACAACCTGGCGGTGCGCCGCCCGCCGGGGTCGGTGGTGGTGTACGCGCCGGCGTGGAAGGGCGCGAAGAGGTTCGACGCCGAGCAGCCCTTCCCGGTGGTGCGGCACCCGACCTCGCTGATGGTGCCGGAGCCGTCCGTGCTGCGCCGGGCGGGGGATCTGCTACGGGCGGAGGGCTGTGACTCGGTGCTGTTCGGCGCCGCCGCGCCGCTGGGACTGCTGGCGCCCGCGCTGCGGCGGCGTGGCGCGGAACGGCTGGTGGGTCTCACCCACGGGCACGAGGCGGGGTGGGCTTCGCTGCCGGTGGCGCGTGGCCTGCTGCGGCGGATCGGTGACGGCGTCGACACGCTGACCTACCTGGGGGAGTACACCCGTTCCCGTATGGCGCGGGCCCTGTCGCCCGCGGCTGCGTCCCGCATGGCATGGCTCGCGCCAGGAGTGGACGAGGGCGTCTTCCACGAGGGCGCGGGCGGTGCGGAGATACGGGCGCGGCACGGGTTGGTGGACCGTCCCGTGGTCGTGTGTGTGTCACGTCTCGTTCCGCGTAAGGGGCAGGACGCTCTCATTCACGCCTGGCCCCGGGTGCTGAAGGACGTCCCGGACGCGGCGCTGCTTCTTGTCGGGGGCGGCCCGTACCGCGCGTCCCTGGAGAAGCTGGCCGCCTCCCTGGGAGTGGAGGACTCGGTGGTGTTCACCGGGAGCGTCCCTTGGGAGGAGCTGCCCGCTCACTACGACGCGGGGGACGTGTTCTCCATGCCGTGCAGGACGCGCCGCTTCGGCCTGGACGTGGAAGGGCTCGGCATCGTCTACCTGGAGGCGTCCGCAACCGGCCTGCCCGTCGTGGCGGGTGACTCTGGGGGCGCGCCGGACGCCGTCCTGGACGGGGAGACCGGGGTGGTCGTCAACGGGCGTTCGGTGGCCGCGGTGGCGCGCGCGCTGATCGACCTGCTGCGCGACCCTGGGAAGGCCCGCAAAATGGGCGAGCAGGGCCGCGCGTGGGTGAGGCGGGAGTGGCGCTGGGAACTCCAGGCGTCACGTCTGGACGCCCTCGTGCTCACCTGAAAGATCACAGGAACCCACCTGCCGTGGCCGTGCCGGGCAATGGCAGGATTCGGGTCATGGCGGACGTCGAAGACGCGTGGGCACCGGTCTCCGGGGAGGTCACCGGCTGGCTGAAGAAGCTCGACCCCGACCACGGCCACGCGGGGTACGAGCCGCCGCGCCGCCCGGACGCGGTGTGGATCCTGCATTCCATGTACGTGTGGAAGGACGGGCTGGTCACCACCACCCACGACGACGTCCACCGGACGGTCACGGCGTCGGGGCTCGCCGAACCCGAGGCGACCAGCGACGTGGACCTGGGCGACCTGATGGAGGGCGCCGTGGTGACCGGCGTCCGGCTGGGCCGCGCGGGCCATCCGGGACCCGGCTGGCGGCGGCTGCGGTGGGCCGAGCTGGCACGGGGGTTCGGTGAACCGGTCGTCCCCGAGGGGACGCTGCCCGGCCATCGCTGCCTGCGGCAGGCGCACCCCACGGGAAGCTGGTCGGCCGCGATCCAGCCCCCGGCCGAGGGCTGCCTGGACCGGGAGGGCTGGCGGCGCCTGATGGCCCTCCTCGCCCGGCACGACGTGGAGGGGGAGGGCCGGCGCTGCCTGGCGTACTACTGTTCGCTGGTCACCGGGGACTGGGACCGGGAGACGGTGCTGGCGGGGCGGCTCGGGGACGCCGCGGACCTGTACGACCATCCGGGGATGCCGAGCTGCCCGTCCAACCTGTGGGCCGAGGACCGGTCCTGGGTCGTCTACTGCGACTGGGACCTGTGGGGCACCAAGGTGGCGGGGCCGTCCTCGCTCATCGAGTCGATCCTGGCCGACCCGGAGCTGGAGGCGCTACGGCTGCCCTGGACCACCTGACGGCGTTGAGATCGCGCCGGGCACTCCCGGAGACCAGTTCCACGGTGCCCCTGTCGAGGAGGCTGCGATCCACCACGCTCCGGCCTGGCGCCCGTTTCGGGGGGAGAACCTGGAGGCGGGCGCGTCATGCGGGACGGCCGGAATCCGTGGATCGTCAAGACGTGGACGGGAGTGCCGGGCGCGACCCCGGCATCGTGTCGTGCGCGCGCCGGAGGAGGGGTGGGCCACCCCGTGGAGGTCGATCATCCGGGGTACCTCCTCACGGCGCCGACGACCGATGACACTCCGAGAGTAAACCCTGTGCGGGGACCTGGCACGCCGGTTATGTCTTGTTTAAGGTGCCGCTGAGCCGGGTCTAAGCCGTTTTCGCCGCTAGATGGCCTCTGACCTGCGCTCTCATCCCGAATGGGCGTCGTGGGCGAGGAGGGCGGAAAACGGCGGCGGTCCTCTTCTGGATAACGGTTCCGGCGGGTTTTTTGCCGCCATTGCGTCTCAAGGGGGGCCGCGAGGCGTATGCTCCCGTCGTGTCGGGACGGACTCGAGGGCGAGCCGTCCCAGGGCGCGGCGTGAGCGGAGCGGGCTCGTCGCCGTCGTCCGCGGCGAATCAGGGACACGTCACGGGTCCCCGGCCCATGACGACGACGGAACCACGGGTGGCGTTCGCCTTGCCTCCACCTCCTCCACAGGAGAGGGCATGGCGCGACGCGACAGTAGGCATGCGTCTGAAAGCACGTATGAAGCCTTCTGGGCGAACCCGGCACGTCCACGGTCCAAGCAGGGATCCCGGGCCAAGGGATCCGGGCAGCGACGGCAGGGCGAGCCGGCGCAGTCCGGGCTGGCCTGGGTGTTCGGCGAGGACGACCCCGGTGACCAGGCACCACGCGACAAGGCTTCGCGTGCCCAGGCGCCGCGCGAGCGGCCACGGCGTGGCCGCGACAAGCGCGACCCCCGTAATGACATGGGCAGCGACCCGCGCAACGACCTGCGCACCGTCCGCCGCGACGCGCCCGGCCGCACCGCGCCACGCGGCCGCCCCGGTCCCCGCGACCCTCGCGATCCCGGTCCCCGTGACCCTGGCCGCACCGACCCTCGCGGCCTGAGCCGGAGCGAGCCCCGCGACCCCGGGCGCACGGGCCCTCGTGACCCCGGGCGCACCGGCCCTCGTGACCCCGGCCGCACGGGTTCCCGCGATCCCGGCCGCACCGATCCGCGCGGCGCCGCCCTGGGCGGGCCGCGTGACCCCGGGCGCACCGATCCCCGGAACGCGGGCGCTCCCCGCGGGCTCGGGCGCACCGATCCGCGGGGTCCGGGTCTGGGCGAGCCGCACGGCCCCGGCCGCACGGATCCGCGAGGCGCGGGCCTGGGGGACTCCCGGAGCACCCGGCGTGACCATCCCACGGGCGAGCAGCGGGCGCCTCGCGGTGACCGGCGGAACGACCCGCGTAACGCCGTGAGGAACGACCCGCGTGGCGGGACGCCCCGCCCCGGGCCGCGCAACGATCCCCGCAACGACATGCGGAGCGTGGCACGGGCCGGGTTGCGCACCGATCCGCGGGACGACCCGCGCAACGACATGCGGGGCGGCGCCTGGTCCAATCCCGCGTGGTCGAACCCGGCGCGCCCGGCCAGGACGCGGTCCGAGCCGTACCCGGCCAGGCCCAGGCGGGCGGCCGCCGAGCCGCGCGAGCGGCCGGGACGGTCCAAGCGGCGGCCCGCGCGGGGCGCGAAGCGCGGCGGGGTGCGGGCGGTGCCGCGGCAGAGCCCCACGCAGCGCGTGCGCGGCGCCCGCGGCCCCGCCGACCGGCTGGGCACCGGCGCGCTGGTCTTCTCCATCGTCGTCGGCCTGTCACTGCTGGCGATCGTGGAGCGCAGCCTGCTGGAGGGCACCACCTTCGGCAAGCCGGGTCCCGTGGGCAACGACGTGGTCCTCAAGAACCCCGGCAAGCAGGGGCGGCCCGGGACCGCGCCGCAGCAGGGCGATGGCACGCCGGACGGGCGGACACCCGTCGGCTCGCCGCCGGACACCACCACGCTGACCGCGCAGGTCGGCAAGATCATGATGGCGCAGCACGGCACCGCCGCGCGGCAGGCGTACGGCGCGGCGCCCGCCGGGCAGCCGATCGTGAACGTCGACCGGTACAGCGCGGACCGCTCCTGGGCGTTCGGCACCGCGGCGATCCCGGTGCCCGCCGGCAGTTCGGCGACCCCGCAGACCGCGTTCTTCGTGGGCCGCTGGGCGCAGGGCGTCTGGCAGGTGGCCGTGTCGGGCACCAGCGCGTTCACCGCGACGATCGGGCGGGTCCCCGCCTCGGTCGTCCCACCGGCGGAGGTCGAGGTGCTGAACCGCTACAGCGCCGTGACCGCCGACCAGGCCGTCGCGGCCGTCAACGGCACCAGGGCCGGCGACGGCCTGATGCTGCCCTGGAAGGTCGGGGACACCTGGACGATCGGCAGCGCCGATGGGCGTGCCTCGTCCCGGCCCTTGGGTGCCCTGGCCTTCTGGGGTGGCGACGGGACCGTGCAGGCGGCCGGCGCGGGCCGGATGTACAGGTTCTGCTCGGACCGCGCCGGCCGCGGCCTGGTCATGGTGGTGCACCGCACCGGGCTGGCCAGCACGTACTACCGCATGACCGGCGTGTCCGGTCTGCGCAACGGCAGTCCGGTGGAGCGCGGGACGACGCTCGGCCGGATCGGATCCGACCGTCCCTGCGGCGGGGCCGAGGCGCCCCGCGCCCTCGTCCAGTTCTCCCTGCGCCGCGGCGCCGAGGAGGTCCCGCTCAACGGGGCGAACCTCGGCGGCTGGACCTTCAAGGAGAGGGCCCAGCCGTTGATGGGCTTCGCGGAACGCGGCGCGCTCCAGGTGCTCCCCGGCGGGCTGCTGGCCAACCTCGGCGCCGTCCCCGCCGCCGATCCCTCGCCGGACCTCGAACTCCCCGACCTGCCCGGCGCCGGCGGGGACAGGCCGCAGGCCGATCCCTCGCCTCCCGCTCAACAGAACAGGAGTTCTACTAGTGCGAACGAGAACTAGCGACGACCCGGCCGTGCCGAATTGGGCGCTGCGCGCCGTGCTCATCGGTGCGGTCCTGGTGCTCATCGGCGCGGCGACCCCGCAGGGTGGGGCCGTGGCCGGCGACGTGCAGCGCTTTCTCTCCTTTTACGCGGGCGTGTTCACCCTGCTGGCGATGACCACCGCCGTGGTCAGCGGGCTGCTGGCCACCGAGCGGCTCATCCTGAAGATCAGGCACCGGGTGCTGGCGCAGGCCGTGCACCGCGCCACCACGGTGCTGGCCGTGACCTTCGTCATCGCGCACATCCTGGTCAAGGTGGTGGGCGGGCTCGCCTTCCCGTCGCAGATCTTCACGCCGAGCACCGGGCCGATCGGGTACGGCGCGCTGGCGTTCGACCTGCTGATCGTGATCGTGGCGAGCGGCCTGCTGCGGATCCGGTTCGTCGGCGCCACCCGGCCCTGGCTGTGGCGGTCCGTGCACGCGCTGGCGTACGTGTCGTGGCCGCTGGCCATCGTGCACGGGCTGACCGCCGGCCGCTCCTCACCCGCGTGGGTGACGCTGGCGTACGTGCTGAGCGTCGCCGTGGTCGCGCTGGCCGTGCTGACCCGGATGGTCGTCGTGATCAAGCCGCGCGAGGTGCGGCGCGCCGGCGACCTGCTCGGCGAGCCCGACCCCGCGGCCGCCGAGGGCCGGGCGGCGGCCGGACGCGAGGTGCCGAGCCGTGAGGCGGCGGGACGACGCGCCCCGGTGCGCGGCGCGGTGCGCGGACCCGACCCGCGCTCCGCCGACCTGCGCGTTGACGGTGATCCGAGGTCGAGCGAGGTGATGCGATGAGCGGCGCGGTCACGGTCTCCAACATCGGCGGGGCGAGGCTCACCCTGGGCTTCGACCGGTTCGACCGGCTGGACCTGGAACGGCACAAGGCCGTGCACGGCCGGCTGATCACCCCGGCCCTGCCGGAGCTGGTCGAGATGGCCGAGCGGGTGGACCTGCGCGGCCGCGGCGGAGCCGGGTTCCCGTTCGCGCGCAAGCTGATGGCCGTGGCCGCGCGCATCAGGCATCCGTCCTCCGACGAGGTGCTGCTGCCCGGCGAGCGCGCCGACCGGCGCCGCCCGGCCGCGGACGCGGTCGTGGTGGTGAACGGCGCGGAGGGCGAGCCGGGCAGCGCGAAGGACAAGGTGCTGCTGACCCGCGCCCCCCACCTGGTGCTGGACGGCGCGTCGATCGCCGCGTCCGCGCTCGGCACCCAGCGGATCGTGGTGGCGGTGGAGGACGACGAGGCGGCCCGCTCCGTCCGGGCCGCGATCGTCGAGCGGCGGATGCCGGCCCGGGTGGTGCGGCTCACCGAACGGTTCATCTCCGGCCAGGCCGGCGCGGTGATCCGGGCGATCAACGGCGAGCAGCCCATCCCGCCGGGCCAGAAGGTGCGGGCGTCCGACTCCGGTGTGGACGACTGCCCGACGCTGCTGTCCAACACCGAGACGTTCGCGCAGGTGGCGGTGCTGGCCTCGCTGGGGTCGGACCTGTACGCCTTCTCCGGGACCGACGACGAGCCGGGCACCACGCTGCTGACCATCGGCGGGACGCACGTCGTGGAGGCGCCCATCGGGATCCCCCTCCAGGCCGTCCTGAAGGAGTGCGACACCCCGGTCGGGCAGGGCGTGCTGGTCGGCGGCTACCACGGGATGTGGCTGGACCCGGCGGCGGTGTCGCGGGCGACGCTGTCGCGCAAGGGCATGAAGGCGGTGGACGGCACGGTCGGCGCCGGCATCATCCTGCCGCTGACCGAGGGCACCTGCCCGCTCGGCGAGGTCACCAGGATCGCCTCGTACCTGGCGGCGCAGTCCGCCGGGCAGTGCGGCCCGTGCCGGCTGGGCCTGCCGGACGTGGTGCGCACGCTCAACGCGCTCTGCGACGGCTCCGGCACGGTCAACGATGTGCGCCGCGCCTGCGGGATCGGGCGCGGGCGCGGCGCCTGCTCGCATCCGGACGGGACGGCCAGGTTCGTGCTGTCGGCGCTGGAGGCGTTCGCCGAGGACATCCGGATCCACCGCTACGGCGGGACGTGCGGGCAGCCGGTGTTCGGTGTGCTGCCGCTGCCGGTCCCGACCGGGTCGGAGGGCCGGGTGGCCATCGACTGGAGCCGCTGCGACGGTCATGGCCTGTGCGCCTATCTCGTTCCGGAATTGATCCAGCTCGACCGGTACGGTTTCCCGGTCGTGCTGGGCTCGGACATACCGGTCTGGATGGAACGCGATGTGCAGAAAGCGGTGGCGATGTGCCCCGCTTTGGCGCTGCGCGTGACGACGGACCCGCCCAAGGGGGCCGCCCGCCGGTCCTGACCTGCCAGGACGCGGCGAGGCGGGCCATGAAGACGGGCCGCGGGCAAACGCGGCCCGGCCATTCATCCTGCCCAAATCATTGCCGTCGGGGTGCGCGAGAAAAGTGCTGAGAAAAATGGTGGAACGGTGAACCGGGAGCACGGCGTGCCCGTATTGCCCGAAGACCCCGCCCGGGGCCGTTCGGAATGCGGTGAAAGGAGGATGAACCCCCTTGCGTAAGTCGTACGGCATCGGGGAGATGCGGACCCTGCCGCGCATGCGACGCGGCCGGCTGCTCCTGGTGGTCGCGGCGGCCGTCGCGGTCGCGGCGGCCATGTACGTCATCGTCAGCCCGCCGACCGTTCCGGCGGACGGCGAGACGCGCAACGCCAGGATCGGCGGGGGCACCGTGGACACCCGATGGGGGCGGCTGAGCGCCGCCGACCGGCAGCTGCTGGTGTCGGTCCGCCAGGCCGGCCTGTGGGAGATGCCCGCGGGCCAGCAGGCCCAGCAGCGCGCCGCGAGTCCCCGGGTGAAGGAGATCGCCGGAATGATCGCCGAGCAGCACGCGCGGCTCGACGAGGACACCCGCGACGTGGCGAAGCGGCTGGAGGTGATCCTGCCGAACGAGCCCAGCCCGCAGCAGAAGTCGTGGCTGGTGGAGCTGACCGACAGGTTCGGCCCCGAGTACGACCGCCTCTTCGTGCTGCGGCTGCGCGCCGCCCACGGCAAGGTCTTCAGCGTGATCGCGCAGGTCCGGGCGAAGACCGAGAACAGCGAGATCCGCGCCTTCGCCGAACGTGCCCTCAAGTACGTCAACACGCACATGACGCTGCTGGAAAGCACCGGCCTGGTGTCCAAATCGGCCCTTTCCTGACGGGTCTTTCACCCCCGTTCACAGGGAGATCTACATGGGAATCAAGAAAGGCATCGCCGTCGTCCTTCCGGCGCTCCTGCTGGTCACGGCGGCCACGCAGGGGCCGGCCGGCGCGACGGCCGCGCATCCGAAGCCGAGGCCCTCGGCGACGGAGGCCCCGGAGCCGCCCGATGCGGGCGGTGGCGAGCAGGCGGCGGATCCCAGCGCGCCGCCGGACGCCAGCGCGCCGCCGGACGCGAGCGAGCCCCCGGCCGACCCGAGCGCGCCGCCGGACGCGAGCGAGCCTCCGGCCGACCCGAGCGCGCCGCCGCAGCTGCCGGGCGTGGTGCCCGGCCCGAACGCCGACGACTTCGCCGACATCCGCACGGCCCCGCGCAGGCGGGAGCCGAGGGCGTCGCGCGGCGCGTCGCGCGGCACGTTCACCTCGCGCTGTGGGACGAACCGGGAAGGCCACCGCAACCCGGACAACTTCATCGTGGCGCCGGGCGTCCAGAACGGTGCGCACCACCAGCACGACTACGTCGGCAACGAGTCGGCGGACGCCTTCTCCACCGACGAGAGCCTGGCCGCGTCCGGCACCACCTGCTCCAACGGTGACCTGTCGACGTACTACTGGCCGGTCATACGCGACCGGAACCGCGAGGACACCTCCGAGTCGGCCGAGCAGAGCGCGGCCGACGGCAACGTCGGCGCGATCGTGACGCCGCGCGCGGCCAACATCCAGTTCCGCGGGAACCCGCGCGGCCGGGTGGTCGCGATGCCCAGGTTCCTGCGGGTGATCATGGGTGACGCCAAGGCCGGCACCAACGGCCTGGCCAACGCCCGCGCCTTCTGGACCTGCACCGGGTTCACCAACCGCGGGTTCACCGACAAGTACCCGCTGTGCCCGCGGCGCAGCCAGGTGATGCGCGTCCTGGACTTCCCCAGCTGCTGGGACGGCCAGAACACCGACAGCGCCAACCACCGCACCCACATCGTGTTCCCGCAGGCGAACGGCGCCTGCCCGCAGGGCACCCGCGCGGTGCCGCAGCTGCGGCTGACGCTGGTCTACAACCTGCCCAACCGGGCGCAGGCGTTCGCCGTCGACTCCTTCCCCGAGCAGGGACACGACCCCGTGACCGACCACGCGGACTTCGTGAACGTCATGCCCGAACGCCTGATGCAGCGGGCCGTCCGCTGCATCAACACCGGGCGCCGCTGCTGATCCGTACCGGATCCCGCGCGGACGATCGCGAAGCCGGCCACGAGGAGGACATCACGCAGGAAACCGTGTAAGGGACACGAGCGAAAGACCCGTTCCCATGGCCGGTGCGGGGGTATCAGGGCCGGTACCCCCGCACCGGCCGTCCCGTGTTCAGGGCACCCGTCGCCGCCTTCCGTAGGATCGCCTCATGAACATCGTGATCGCGGGCGGGCACGGGAAGATCGCGCTGCGGCTGGCCCGGAGGCTGGCCGGACGCGGCGACACGGTCACGAGCCTGATCCGCAACCCCGCCCACGAGGGCGATGTCCGGGACACGGGCGCGGCACCGGCGATGTGCGACCTGGAGGCCGCGACGGCCGAGGAGGCCGCCGGGCACCTCGGTGGCGCGGACGCGGTGGTGTTCGCCGCCGGGGCCGGGCCCGGCAGCGGAGCGGCGCGCAAGGACACCGTGGACCGCGCAGCCTCGGTGCTCCTGGCGGACGCCGCCGAGAGCGCCGGCGTCCGTACGTTCCTCCAGATCTCGTCGATGGGCGTGGACGAGCCGCCGAGGCCGGAGCGCGGCGAGGTCTGGGCCGCCTACGTCAGGGCGAAGAAGGAGGCGGAGGACGACCTGCGCCTCCGGGACGGCCTGGAATGGCTGATCCTGCGCCCCGGGCGCCTCACCGACGACCCCGGCACCGGCAGGGTGCGGCTGGACGCGCCGTACGTCGGGCACAGCGAGGTGACCCGCGACGACGTGGCCGCGGTGCTGGTCGCGCTCCTGGACGAGCCGAGGGTGCGCCGCAGGGTGCTGGAGCTGGTCAACGGCGACACCCCGGTGGACGCGGCCGTCGCCGCCCTCGCCGCGGAACCCGCCGCCGGCTCGGCCCGTTAGGGGGCGGGGCCGCTCCTAGGCGTAGAGCCGCTCGATCTCCTCGGCGAAGTCCTTCATCACCGCGTGGCGGCGCACCTTGAGGCTCGGGGTCATGTGCCCGGCCTCCTCGGTGAAGTCCACGGCCAGGATCGCGTACTTCTTGATCGACTCGGCCCTGCTGACGCTCTTGTTGGCCTCGGCCACGGCCGCGTCGATCTCCGCGACCAGGTCGGCGTCGGTGCGCAGCTCGTCCACCGTCATCCCGGCGGGCTTGCCGTTGCGCTCCTTCCAGGGGCCCAGCGCCTCCTCGTCCAGCGTGATCAGCGCGCCGATGAACTTGCGGCCGTCGCCGACCACCATGCACTGGCTGATCAGCGGGTGGGCGCGCAGCCTGTCCTCCAGCGGGGCCGGGGCGACGTTCTTGCCGCCCGCGGTGACCAGGATCTCCTTCTTGCGGCCCGTGATCGACAGGAAGCCGTCCTCGTCCAGCGCGCCCAGGTCGCCGGTGTGGAACCAGCCGTCCTCCAGCGACTCCTTGGTGGCGGCCTCGTTGTTCCAGTAGCCGGTGAGGACGTTCACGCCGCGCACCATGACCTCGCCGTCATCGGCGATCTTCACGGTGACCCCGGGGATGGGCTGGCCCACCGTGCCGATCTTCAGGGCGGAGGGCCGGTTGACGGAGGCGGGCGCGGTGGTCTCGGTCAGGCCGTAGCCCTCCAGGATGGTGATGCCCACGCCGCGGAAGAAGTGGCCGAGCCGCTCGCCCAGCGCCGCGCCGCCGGACACCGCGTACTCCACCCTGCCGCCGACCGCGGCGCGCAGCTTCCCGTAGACCAGCACGTCGAACAGCTTGTGCCGGAGCCTGAGGCCCAGGCCGGGCCGGCCGCCGTCCAGCGCCCGGCTGTAGGCGATCGCGGTGTCGGCCGCCGCCCGGAAGATCTTGCCCTTGCCGTCGGCCTCGGCCTTCTGCTCGGCGCCGTTGTAGACCTTCTCGAACACGCGCGGGACGGCCAGCAGGAAGGTGGGCCGGAACGTGGCCAGGTCGGGCAGCAGGCTGGGGACGTCGCTGTGCCCCAGCACGATCCCCGACTCGACCGTGGCGACCTGGATCAGCCGGGCGAACACGTGCGCCAGCGGCAGGAACAGCAGCGTCGAGCTGCCGTCCACGGTGACCTCCCGGATCGCGCCCTCGATGGCGTTGCGGGAGGTCTCGACGAAGTTGCCGTGGGTGAGCTCGCAGCCCTTCGGGCGCCCGGTGGTGCCGGAGGTGTAGATGATCGTGGCCAGGTCGGCGGCCGAGCGGGAGCGGCGGCGCTCCTCGAAGGTCTCGTCGGAGACGTCCCCGCCCGACGACGCCAGCGTGTCCAGGCCGCCGGACTCGATGCCCCAGACGTTCGCCAGCGCCGGCAGCGCCTCGCGGACCTCCTCGATCGCGGCGAGATGGTCGGCGGTCTCGGCGAACACGGCCTTGGCGCCCGAGTCGCCGACGATCCATTCGATCTGCTGCGGGGCGGAGGTCTCGTAGATGGGAACCGTCACCGCGCCCGCGGCCCAGATCGCGTAGTCCAGGACGGTCCACTCGTAGCGGGTGCGCGACATCAGCGCCACCCGGTCGCCCGGCTCGACACCCGCGGCGATCAGGCCCTTGGCCAGGCCGGTCACCTCGGCGGCGAACTCGGCGGCGGTCACGTCGCGCCAGGTCTCACCGCTCTTGCGGCGCAGCACCACCCTGCCGGGGTCCTCTGCGGCTCGGGTGAAGGGCGCGTCGGTCAGATTGGCGGAGGCCGGGACCTCCACCATCGCGGGGACGCTGAACTCGCGCACGGCCCACTCCTCGGTTCACGGGGAATCTGCGGGGACGACGGTACAGCGTTCCCGCCATCCAATGATACCCGTGAGTAGGAATTCGCTTACCTCGTTGCTCATTTCCCCGCTCACTTTGGCATCGGATATCACCTTGGCCGCCGGTTAACGGTGACGCAAAGTCGGTCCCGGCCGCCCCTGGCCGCGCCGCCGCCGTCGCTAGGCTCGGCCCCGGAGCCGTGGGCGAGGGGGGCCACGGCGCGGCGGGACGTCCGGGACACGTGGGGCGCCGTGCCCTTCGGGGCGCGGGCGGCCTCACCCGACACCTTGGGGGGCTCGTGTCATTGCTTGAGGTCATCGCACTGAGCGCGGACGACGCGCGGGCCGCGCAGGAGGGCGGCGCCGACCGGATCGAGGCGGTCGCCGACATGGCCGCCGACGGGCTGACGCCCGATCCCGACCTCGTCGCCGAGCTGCGCGCCGCCACGTCCCTGCCGATCCGGGTGATGCTGCGGGCCAACGCCGGCTTCCGCACGTCCATCCCCGAGCTGGACCGGCTCCACCGCGCCGCCGACCTGCACCGCCAGGCGGGCGCGGACGGGTTCGTGCTGGGCTTCCTCGATCCGCTCGGCGCGGTGGACACCGGCGCGGTCGGCAAGCTCGCCGCGGTCGTGGCGCCCCTGCCCTGGACGTTCCACCGGGCGCTCGACCACGCCACCGAGCCCGAGCCGGCCTGGCGCACCGTGCGCGACCTGGGCGGGGGCCTGGACACCGTGCTCACCGCGGGCTCGCCGCGCGGCGTGGACGCCGGGGTGGACGCGCTGGTCAGGCGGGCGGCCGAGGGGCCGCGCTCGGCCGGGCTGATCATGGCGGGCGGCGGGCTGCGGCGCAAGCACGTCGCGGTGCTGGCCGCCGCCGGTGTGACCGCCTTCCACGTCGGCACGGCCGTGCGTCCCGACGGATCCTGGGACGCGCCGGTGGACGCTCGCCTCGTACGGGAATGGCGCGCCCTGGTCTCCGCCGCCGCGGGCAGGTAGACCCCTCGGCCTCCCCGCGGGAACCGAGGGGGACAGGCCGGACGAACCGGGCGGCGCGGATTAGAGTTCCCTCATGCGGATCCATGTGGTCAGCGACGTCCATGGCCGCGCCGAGGCCCTGAAGACCGCCGCCGACGGGGCGGACGCGCTCTTCTGCCTGGGCGACCTGATCCTGTTCCTCGACTACTCCGACCACGGCCGGGGCATCTTCGCCGAGCTGTTCGGCCAGGAGAACGCCGACCACCTCATCGACCTGCGCACGCGCAAGCGCTTCGAGGAGGCACGCGCCTTCACCCGGCGGATGTGGGACTCCCTGGAAGGCGGCGCGTGGCCGCACATCGAGAGGGCCGTGCGCCGCCAGTACGCCGAGCTGTTCGCGGCCATGCCGACCCCCGCGTACCTCACCTACGGCAACGTCGACCTGCCGCAGATGTGGGGCGACTACCTGCGCGAAGGCCATCACGTCCTGGACGGCGAGGTGGTCGAGCTGGGCGGGCTCACGTTCGGGTTCGTCGGCGGCGGGCTGCGCACCGAGTACCGCACGCCCTACGAGCTCGACGACGACGTGTACGCCGCCAAGGTCGCCGCGGTCGGCGCCGTCGACGTGCTGTGCTGCCACATCCCGCCCTCCGTCCCCGACCTGCTGTACGACACGGTGGCGCGCCGGTTCGAACGGGGCAGCGACGCGCTGCTGGAGGCGATCCACGAAACCCAGCCCCGGTACGTGCTGTTCGGTCACGTCCACCAGCCGCTGGCGCGCCGCGTGCGCATCGGCCGCACCGAATGTGTCAACGTGGGGCACTTCCGTGGCAGCGGAGTTCCTTACGTTCTGTCGCTGTGACGGATACTTTCCATGGGACGGCACCCGGGCCAGAAGGGCGGAGCATCGATGGCGGACCGCACCAGTTCTTCCATCACCATCGGATCCGGCAAGGCCGAGATCATGGCGGTGATCGCCGATCTCGAGGCGTATCCGAAATGGGCCAGCGGCATCCGCGACTTCACCGTCCTGGAGACCGGTCCCGACGGCCGCGCCGCCCGCGCCCGGCTGACCTTCGACGGCGGCCCGTTCAGCGACACCGTCGGCCTCGCCTACACCTGGGACGGCGACGACGGCGTGCGCTGGGAACTGACCGAGAAGGGCAACGTGGTGACCGGCCTGCACGGCACCTACACCCTCCGGGAGACCGGTGAGGGCACCACGGAGGTCACCTACGAGCTGGCCGTGGACGTCCGGGTGCCCATGATCGGGATGGTCAAGCGCAAGGGCGAGAAGCGGATCATCGACTCGGCCCTCAAGGGCCTCAAACGGCACGTCGAGGGCTGAACCGGCCGCGCGGGCGCTATCCTTCCCCGGGCCCCGGTGCCGGAGCGGGTTTCGTTCCGGCGGCAGATGGACAATGGTGTGATGAACGAGCAGCCAGGCGACCTGCTGGATGAGGCGGTCAAGCTCATCGGGACGCTGCGCAGGCGGTGGAACGACACGGTCGGCGGCGCGGCCGCCGAGCACGCCGCCGGCGGCGACGACCGGGCCGCCGGCGAGGACGTCTGGAGCCGCGCGGTGGCCGAGGCCGGCGCCGCCGAGCGGAGCCGGGAGCGGGAGGCGCCGCCGCGGATCGCGACCGGCGCCGCGGAATGCCGCGACTGCCCGATCTGCCGGGCGATCGCGGTGTCGCGGGAGTCGGGCGCCGACGTCCAGGCGCATCTTCGGGAGGCCATGCGGTCGCTGCTGGCGGCCGCGAGAGAGGTGGCCGCGGCGTACGAACGCACCCGCGGCCCTTGGGGCCCACGGGCCGCCGACCGGCGCGACGCCGGCGGAGGCGCGGACGGCGGGCCCGACGGTGGGTGACATCGGGTTAGTGCAGCAGGCTCGGCTGGCGCAGCAGACTCCGCCAGGCGCCGCGAGGAGGAGGAACCGTACATGGCCCTGACCATCGGCGTTGACGTGGGGGGAACCAAGGTCGCCGCGGGTGTGGTCGACGACCGGGGCACGATCCTGGAGAAGGTCCGCCGGCCCACGCCCTCCACCAACCCCAAGGAGACCGCCGCGGTCATCGCCGAGGTCGTCGACCTGCTCAAGGGGAAGTTCGAGGACGTGTCGGCGGTGGGCCTCGGCACCGCCGGGTTCGTCGACGAGACCCGCTCCACCGTGCTGTTCGCGCCCAACCTGGCCTGGCGCGAGGAACCGATCAAGGCCAAGGTGGAGAAGCTCACCGGACTGCCGGTGGTGGTGGAGAACGACGGCAACGCCACCGCCTGGGGCGAGGCCCGCTTCGGCGCCGGGCGCGAGCACGACTTCATCGTGCTGGTCACGCTGGGCACCGGGATCGGCTGCGGCATCATCATCAACGGGGAGCTGTACCGGGGCCGGTTCGGGATCGGCGCCGAGGTCGGCCACTTCCGGGTCGTCCCCGACGGCCGGCGCTGCGGCTGCGGCAACCGGGGCTGCTGGGAGCAGTACGCCAGCGGCAACGCCCTCGTCCACGAGGCCCGCGACCTGGCCAGGGTGGCCCCGGCCATGGCCGGGCGGCTGCTGGAGCTGGGCGAGGGACGACCCGAAGGGATCAGGGGCCCCGAGGTCACGCAGGCCGCGCGGGAGGGCGACAAGGCCGCGCTGGAATGCTTCCGCACGGTCGGGCACTGGGCCGGGCAGGGCCTGGCCGACCTCACCGCCATCCTCGACCCCGGCGCGTTCATCATCGGCGGCGGGCTGTCCGACGCCGGCGACCTCCTGCTCGACCCCATCCGTGAATCGTTCCAGAACGCGCTCACCGGGCGCGGGCACCGGCCGCTGCCGGAGATCAGGATCGCCGAGCTGGGCTCCGACGCCGGCATCGTCGGAGCCGCCGACCTGGCCAGGACCTGACGGCGGCGCCGTCTCGGGGGAGGAGGGGCCGGTGACGGACGTCCGGCTGCTGACCTACAACGTCCGCGCGCTGAAGGACGATCCGCTCGCGGTGATCCGCGTGATCCGCGGCCTGAACCCGGACGTGGCGTGCCTCCAGGAGGTGCCGCGCTTCCTGCTGTGGCGGCTCAAACGGCTGCGCCTCGCCAAGGCCGTCGGGATGTCCGTCGCCGCGGGACGCCGCCCCGCGGGGCTCGCCGTCCTCGCAGGCCCGCGCGCCCGCGTGGTCCACCGCGAGTTCCACCTGCTGCGCTACTACCCGTTGCTGCACCGCAGGGCCCTCGCGATCGCCGTCCTGGAATTCGGGACCGAACCCGGCACGGGAGAAGGCGCGTCACGCCTCATCACCGCCTGCACCCACCTCGACCTGCAAAGCACGGCGCGCCGCGCCCACACCCGCGAAGTGCTGGACCACCTCGACCGGGCCCGGGAGACCTACCGGGCCCCGGTCGTGGTGGCCGGCGACATCAACGAACAACCCGGCGGCCCCTCCTGGGCACTCCTCGCCGCACGCTTCCAGGACGCCAACGCCGTCGCCCCCACCGGAGAACCCCTCACCTTCACCTCACGCCACCCCCGCCGCCGCATCGACGGCATCTTCGCCGACCCCGCCATCGACGTGCGCGGCTGCGGCGTCCCCACCGACCCCGCCATCGCCACCGACTACCCCAAAGCGACCGATCACCGCCCCGTCCTAGCCGAGCTGCGCTTTTGAGTTTTTTGGCAAGCACGAGCTGCGCTCCTCGCCTGGCGGCTCGTCGCTTGTCGTGCTTGCGGCGATCGCTGCATCGCTCCGACTCGCCCAGGGGCTCGCTGCGCGATCAGGTCCTCGCAAGCTCGGACCTGCCTTCGGTCGCGATCGCGGCGCTTGGGCGCCGTTCGGGGCTGGGGTGACGGGTTGAGGTAGTTGCGTTTGTGGTTATTGGCTAGCACGAGCTGCGCTCCTCGCCTGGGGGCTCGTCGCTTGTCGTGCTTGCGGCGATCGCTGCATCGCTCCGACTCGCCCAGGGGCTCGCTGCGCGATCAGGGTCTCGCTGGCGCTCGCCCCTGCCTTCGGTCGCGATCGCAGCGCTTGGGCGACCGTTCGGGGCTGGGGTGGGTGCGCGGGGGGTCAGACGACGGCGCCGTCGTCGGGGCCGCGGGGTTCGTCGCCCATTCGGAGGACCAGGGTCACGAAGCCGCCGATGAACGCGGCCACGGCCAGGAAGGCGGCGTAGCCCGGCACCTCCCAGTCGAGCACCACCGTGACCAGCAGGTAGAGGGGGCCGCCCACCAGGGCGATCCACGCGCCCTTGGTCAGCGGGTCGGCGCTGGGAAGCGGGGGAGGGGGCGGCGGGACGAAGTGGCCCTCGTCGTCGTCGTCCTCCTCCTCGGCGGCGTCGTCCCCGGTGGCCGGGTGCGCCACGTCCGCCGCCTTGATCACGCGGGCGCGGGGGAGGCGGCCGGTGCGGTCGTCGCCCTCGGCGGGCGGCTCGGGCTCGTCGAGGTTCTCCTGGTCCGGCCAGGGCACCCGGTCGCCCTCGTGGACGGTGTCGAACCCGGCCACGATCTCCGCCCAGACCTCGTCCTCGTCGCGCGGCGCGGGCTTGTCCAGGTCGACGCCGCCGCCGGGCCCCTCGGCGCCGGAGCCCTCGATCAGGTCGGAGTCCAGGAGGTCGCGGTCGCGCAGATCGAGGTCCCGCAGCTCCAGGTCGCGGCGCTCGGAGTCGCGCAGCCGGGTCAGGTGGATGCGCAGGACGCTCTCGGCCGTGGGTTTCATCTCGACGTCCACGTACAGGCGGTCCAGGACGTCCTCGACGCCGTCGGACGCGGGCTGCGCGACCGCGTGCGCGGCCGTCTCCTCGGCGAGCCCGGCCAGTTCCTCGGGGGTGGCGGCGTAGGCCGCCACGCCCGCCTCGCGCAGCGCCGCGAGCATGACGTCGGCCAGGTGCGGGGCGAGGTCGACCAGCGGGGCGTAGCTGTCCGCTGACAGTCCATTGCCACGGCGATTCACGGGGCAGGCTCCTCGGTCATGTCGCTCCGCTCCCCATTGACGTGCGTCCCACGGTATTCGCTGCGCGGCCCGGGACAAGCCCTGGGGCACACCCGATCCCGTTTCCCACTCGAAGAGCCTACGTTCATATCGCCCTCATCGGTGCCCGGCAAGCGCACATGGAGGGAAAGGCGGACCCGGTGGTGTGGGCACGACGGCCGAGGAGTGCGAAGATGTCGCATCATCCCCGTAGGCCGGAGTGTCGGCCGGAGTGTTCGGAACGCGCCTCAGGCAGAGGGCAGAGGAAGGTTGTCGGCATGCTGTGGTTCTGGATCCTCCTCAGGATCGTTCTGTCGCCGATCCTGTACGTGGTGTGGCGTCCCCGGAACTCGGGCATGCGGAACGTCCCCAAACGCGGCCCGGCGATCCTGGTGAGCAACCACCTGTCGTTCGCGGACCATTTCTTCGGGCCGCTGCCGCTGATGCGCCCCATCTTCTTCCTCGGCAAGGCCGAGTACTTCACCGGGAAGGGGATCAAGGGGCTGATCAGCAAGGCGTTCATGACCGGTGTGGGGGTCGTGCCCGTGGACCGTACCGGGGGCAGCGCGGCGGAGGCGGCGCTGGAGACCGGGCTGCGGATCCTCAAGGAGGGCAAGCTGCTGGGCATCTACCCCGAGGGCACCCGCGCGCCCGACAACCGGCTCTACAAGGGCAAGACGGGCGTGGCCCGGCTGGCGCTGAAGTCGAGGGCGCCGGTGATCCCGATGGCGATGCTCAACACCTTCGAGCTGATGCCGTCCGGCAAGCCCCTGTTCAAGCTCGGGGTGCGGCCCGGTGTGAAGTTCGGCGAGCCGATGGACTTCTCCCGCTACTACGGCCACGAGGACGATCCGGAGACGCTGCGGAAGATCACCGACGAGATCATGCAGGCGATCAGGGAGCTGTCCGGCCAGGAGTACGTGGACCGCTACGCCGCCGAGGTCAAGGCCGAGCTGGCGGGGCGGGAGGCGCGTCCCGAAGACGACGACGGCTGATCGCCGCGGCGCCATGGGCCTTGAGGTAGCGCTGTGGCGGGCCGTCGCGTTCTACCGCGTCGCGTCGCTGCTCTACGCGGCGGCGCTCATCGCGATGAACTTCGACGGGTACGCGCACCCGCTGGGCGGCTGGGCCGTCCTCGCCGTGATGGCGCTGTGGACCCTCTACGCCACGTTCGCCTTCAGCGACCCCCGGCGGCGCGGACGTCCGCTGCTGGTCGCGGACCTGGCCGTCGCGTCCGGCTGCGTGCTGGCGACCGCCTGGGTGGAGTCGGCGGCGAACATCGCCGCCGGGCGGCCCACCCTGCCGGTCGCGTGGGTGGCGGCGGCCGTGCTGTCCTGGGCGGTGGAGGGCGGCGGCAAACGCGCCGGAGTGGCGGCCTCGCTGGTGATCGGCGTCGCGAACGTCCTCGTCCACGTGATCGCCGGGATGCCGGGCTCGGTGGGGTCGCGCACCTTCAACGGGATCGTCCTGCTGTTCCTGGCCGGGCTGGTCGTCGGGCACGTGGTCAAGCTCGCCATGGACGCCGAGGCGCGGCTGGCGCGGGCGGTGGAGCTGGAGGCCGCCACCCGCGAACGGGAGCGGCTGGCCCGCCGCATCCACGACTCGGTGCTCCAGGTGCTGGCGATGGTGCGGCGGCGCGGCGCCGAGATGGGCGGTGAGGCGGCCGAGCTGGCCCGGCTCGCGGGCGAGCAGGAGGCCGCCCTGCGCTCGCTGATCGGCGCCGGACCGCCCGCGGCCCCGCGCCGCGCCGGCGGGCCCGCGGACGAGGTGGACCTGCGGACGCTGCTCGACCGCCACGGGTCGCCGTCCGTGACCGTCTCCACCCCCGCCACGCCCGTGCCGCTCGCCGAGCCCGCGGCGCGCGAGGTCGAGGCGGCGGTCGCGGCGGCCCTCGACAACGTCCACCGGCACTGCCCGCGCGGCACCCGCGCCTGGGTCCTGCTGGAGGACGACGGCGATGGCCGGATCACGGTGAGCGTCCGCGACGACGGCCCCGGCATGCCGCGCGACCGCCTCGCCGAGGCCGCGGCGGACGGGCGCCTCGGCGTCGCCCAGTCCATCCGCGGCCGCGTCCGCGACCTCGGCGGCACCGTCACCGTCGACTCCGCGCCCGGCCGGGGCACCGAGATCGAGATGACCGTTCCCCTGACGGGCGGCCACCGCTGATCAGGACCGGCCCTCCGGCACGGGGCTCTTGGCGCTGTCGCGCCGCACCGGCTCGTCCGGGACGGCGGGCAGGGAGAGCCGGACGGGGGTGCGCCCGCGATGCGCGGCCAGCGCCGCCTGGTGGTACTCCTCCAGTTCGCGGGTGAACGCCGGGTCGGCGTAGACGCGCCCGTCGACCAGCGGACCCTCGCGACCCTCGATCACGGCGACCACGTCCTCGCCCTGGAGCGTCTTGTGGGTCTCCAGGGCGTGCGCGACCGCCAGCACCTGGGCCCGGTTCTCCTCCAGGATCCGCTCCACCCGGGCCAGCAGCGTGGCGAGCTGGTCCTCGATCCGGTCGGCGAGCTGCCGCCGCATCTCCTTCTCGGCCTCCTTGGCGCCCTTGCCCCCGCCGCCCGGCGTCCCCATGCCGAGCTGGGACGACACCGCGTGCGACGAGACCGTGGACCCCATGCCCCAGTAGCCCTCCATCAGGGACGCCACCCGGGTCGCCGACTCCAGGTCCCCGGACACGCCCGAGGAGCTGTCGCCGCCGAAGAACATCCGCTCGCCCGACAGCGAGGCCAGCGAGACCAGGATGTCCGCCTCGTACTCGCTGCGCCACTGGGTGAACTGGTCCTCCACCGGGATGCTGGCGACCATCCCCAGGTACTCCGCGCCCTTCTCGATCGTCGCGATGTCGATCTCCAGATGGCGCCGCACCCGGTAGGCGACGACCGCGTGGCATGCCTCGTGCACCGCCGTGGCGTGCCGCTCCCTGTCGTGGTACTCCACGCCCTCGGGCGGCCCCAGGCTCTTGAGCTGCTTGGCCTTCATCACGTCCGCCCAGGTGATGACCTCCCGGCCGGCCCGGATCGCGGTGATCAGCGCCTCGTTCACCAAGTCCTTGATGCCGGCGCCGGTGGCGTACGGGGTGATGGTGGCGAGCTTGTCGATCTCCTCGGGCGTCAGCTCGTGCCTGACCTTGCCGAAGTACCCCTCGTAGGTGCGCACCCGGCCGGCCTTGGACGGGTAGCCCACCTTGTAGATCCGGTCGATCCGGCCGGGGCGCAGCAGCGCCTCGTCCAGGGCCTCCGGCATGTTGGTGGCCATCATGACCAGGATCCGGTACTTCGGCGGCGGCTTGGGCTTCATGCCCAGGAGCCGCCGGACGTAGCGGTTGACGATCCCGCGCGGCTTCTTCAGGCCCGACAGCTCGGTCAGCAGCGCCTGGAGCGTCCCGGTGTCGCCACCGCCCGCGTTCAGCCCTCCGCCCATGAAGAACCTGTCGCGCCACGCCGGTGTCCCGTCCGGCGTCCCGCCCGAGTGGAGCGCGTCCCTGGCGAGCTGCCACCGGGTGTCGGGCGAGAGGTAGGAGAGGCCGTGGCAGCCCGCCGCCGCGAACGCCGCGGGACGGGTGCCCGCCGGACGTCCCCCCGGGCCGACCTGGGCCAGGGCGCCGCGGCGGCCGAGGGAGTCGGCCTCGTCGAAGAAGACGATCACGCCGCCGTAGCGCAGGGCCAGCTTGCGCAGCTTGCGGAACAGCGACTTGACCTTGAGCACCCCGATGCCCATGAACATCTGGATGAACGCGCCGGGGTCGACGAACACGTAGGGGTGGCCCGTCTCGCCCGCGACCGCCTCGGCCATCAGCGTCTTGCCGGTGCCCGGCGGCCCCCACAGCAGGATCCCGCCGGGCACGTACCCGCCCTTGGCCTCGATCTCCTGCGGCTTCTCCAGGAAGACGATGTTCTCCTTGACCCGCTCCAGCACGTGGTCCTGTCCCCACACGTCGCCGAAGCGGGTCTTGATGTCGTCGGGCATGTAGGTGTCCACGCCGCCGCGCGACAGGAACCAGAACAGCCCCACGAACTGGATGATGATGACGAAGAACAGGAAGATGATCTGCAGGAGGAACGGCAGCGCCTCCCACAGCAGCCGGGGCGCCTCGAACAGCGCCAGCGCCGGTGAGGTGTCCAGCACCTTCCCGGCGACCACGGCGAACACCGCGATCCAGAACAGCCAGACGGTGGCCCGCCACACCCGGAACCGCGTCCACGGGGAGAACCGCCGGTGCGTGTACCGCTCGAACCCGCCGAAGACGCGGTGCGTCCAGAACCGGTGGTAGCCGCTGGAACGCTCGCTGATCAGGAAGTGGCCCTGCCGGATCAGCTCCAGCCCGAGGAGGACGAACACCCAGGACGCGGCCCGGGACTGCTCGCGCATCGCGTCCACGAACGGCAGCAGCGGGTTGTCCGCCATCGCCGCCCACACCAGGATGAACCACACCACGGTGAGGAGCAGCGGGTACTTGATCCGGTCCCACGGCGCCGGCCGCGGACGGGTGGGCCCGGCCGTCCGGGCAGACTTGACCAGCGAGACCTTGGGTCTCTCTCCCCAGACGACCTCCGGGTAGGCGAATCCCGAGAGGAACGTCGAGGTGAGCCGGAGACCGCGCCGGAGGAGGGACTCGGCGGGAGGGGTCTGGGAGGCGCCGCCGCGCCGCCGCCGGAAGATCATCAGTCGTTCCTCACCGTGAAGGACCGGGCGATCGCGTCCAGCTCGGCGGCCCGCTGGTGGAAGCAGCGCGTCGAGCATCGCAGCACCATGACGTACAGCCGCCCGGCGTCGCTGACGTAGGCGGTGACGTCGAAGGTCTGAAGGTCCGGGCTGGTCGGGAGCCGGTAGTTGAAGGTGGTGCGCACGCCGCGCAGCCCGCCGCCGGGGGTGAGCACCTGGTCGCGGGTCAGCTCGAAGCCGGCGAGCTGCCCGCCGCGCTGCGCGAGCTCGGCCCGCCCGTTCTCGGTGACCGGGAGGAAGGTGTCGCGCAGCATGTCGAGCGACACCGCGTCCTGCTCCTTCTTGGACAGCGGGCGGACGACGGCCCAGACGAACGGCTGGTCGCTGGCGACCCCGTACAGGTGGGTGGGGTGCGGTACCTCGTGCGCGTCGTAGGCGACCGACCAGACGAGCCGCGGCCTGGCGCGGGCGGCGGCGGAGTCGGGGTCGTCGGCGCTCAGGATGCCGTCGAGGGTCCGCTGGTCGATCCGGTGCCACTCGGAGGGGACCTTGAAGTAGGTCTTCTGCTCCGAGTTCTTGACGTAGTGGTAGTCGGGCGATCCGCAGCCGGACAGCGCGAGGGGCAGGACGGCGGCGAACGCGAGCGGCGTGAGGAGTCTGGACGGCGTCACCGGCGAGGACCGGCGGGGGTGAACGCGGATGGGGCCTCGTGCCATGAGGGCTCCGCGGGGGGCTGAGGGACCTGGGGCTTTTGCTTGAATTATGCCCCGAAACGCGTATTACACCCCTATCCCGTTTCCATTACGCGGTTATCTCGGTGACCGGCACCGGTCTTAGGCTGGTCCGCGTGACCGACACCCCGGACGGCGCCCCGGCCCCCTCGTACCGCGTCATGGTCGTGGACGACCACCCGATGTGGCGCGACGCCGTGGCCCGCGACCTGGCCGAGGCAGGGCACGAGGTGGTCGCGACGGCGGGGGAGGGCCGCGCCGCCGTCCGGATCGCCGCCGCGGCCGGGCCCGAGGTGGCCGTGGTCGACCTGCGACTGCCCGACATCAGCGGCGTCGAGGTGACCCGCCTGCTGGCCGCCGCCGATCCGCCGGTGCGGGTGCTGGTGCTGTCGGCCAGCGGCGAGCGGCAGGACGTCCTGGACGCGGTCAAGGTCGGCGCCACCGGCTACCTGCTCAAGTCGGCGGGGCGGGAGGAGTTCCTGGACGCCGTGCGCCGTACCGGCGAGGGCGACGCGGTCTTCACCCCGCGCCTGGCCGGGCTCGTCCTCGGCGAGTACCGGCGGCTCGCGTCCGCTCCGGACCGGCCCGGCGACGACGCGCCGCGGCTCACCCAGCGCGAGCGGGAGGTGCTGCGGCTGGTCGCCAAGGGCCTGACCTACCGGCAGATCGCCGAACGGCTCGTCCTGTCGCATCGCACCGTGCAGAACCACGTCCAGAACACCCTGGGCAAGCTCCAGCTCCACAACCGCGTCGAGCTGGTCAGGTACGCGATCGAGAAGGGCCTGGACCGGGACGGCTGACCCCGGCGGCTGGACTCGGCCAAGGCGGGGTGAACTCTGTGTCCAGGCGCTGCGCGAACGGCCTGGAGGCGGGCACGATGGTGCTGAGGCGAAGTGGCCCGGCGAAGGCCGGGGAGCCACTATGGTCTAGACCAATAGTGTCGGCCCGTGGGATCAAGGAGAAGCCCCGTGTCTGGTGAGGGAGAGGGCATGCGCGTCGGAGTGCTGACCGGGGGCGGTGACTGCCCCGGCCTGAACGCCGTCATCCGCGCCGTGGTGCGCAAGGGCGTGCAGGTCTTCGGCTATGAGTTCGTGGGCTTCCGGGCGGGCTGGAGGGGCCCGCTGGAGGGCGACACCATGGCCCTCGACGTCGAGACGGTGCGCGGGATCCTGCCCCGCGGAGGCACCATCCTCGGCTCGTCCAGGACCAACCCCATCAAGGTGGACGGCGGGATCGAGCGGATCAAGGACAACCTGGCCGGTCTCGGCGTGGACGCCCTGATCGCCATCGGCGGCGAGGACACCCTCGGCGTCGCCCGCGAGCTGTACGACAACGGCGTCAACGTGGTCGGCGTGCCCAAGACCATCGACAACGACCTCAACGCCACCGACTACACCTTCGGCTTCGACACCGCCGTCAACATCGCGATGGAGGCCATCGACCGGCTGCACACCACCGCCGAGAGCCACCACCGCGCGCTGATCTGCGAGGTGATGGGGCGGCACGCGGGCTGGATCGCGCTGCACGCGGGAATGGCCGCGGGCGCCAACGTGATCCTCATCCCCGAGCAGCCGTTCGACATCGACAAGGTCGTCGCCTACGTGGAGAGCCGGTTCAAGACCCGCTACGCGCCGATCATCGTGGTGTCCGAGGGCGCCCACCCGGTGAACGGCCAGATGCAGCTCCAGACCGTCGAACGCGACTCCTTCGGCCACGTCCGGCTGGGCGGCATCGGGCAGCGCCTGGCCGACGAGATCGAGAAGCGCACCGGCAAGGAGGCCCGCGCCACCGTCCTCGGCCACATCCAGCGCGGCGGCACCCCCACCGCGTTCGACCGCGTCCTCGCCACCCGCTTCGGCCTCCAGGCCATCGACGCCGTGCGCGACGGCGACTTCGGCAAGATGGTCGCCCTGCGCGGCACCGACATCGTCCGCGTCGGCCTGGACGAGGCCACCAAGGAACTCAAGACCGTCCCGATCGAACGCTATGAGGAGGCCGAGGTGTTCTTCGGCTGACCCCGGCGCCCAGGAGCGCCGCCCGCGCCCGCCATGAACACTCGCACCCACCTCGGCCCGTGACCCCAGCCCGGACGGCGCCTAAGCGTTGCGATCGCGTCCGAAGGCAGATTCGAGCGGAGCGAGAATCTGATCGCGGAGCGAGCCTCCGGGCGAGTCGAAGCGATGCGGCGATCGCCGCAGCCGCGACCAGCGACGAGCCGCCAGGCGAGGAGCGCGGCTCGCGGATGCAATAGACTGGGGCCATGCCGCAGCTTGAGGTCGCGACCGTCGTCGCCGGCGGGCCGGCCGCCGTCCCGCCGGTGGACGGTGAGCCGTGCGTGCTGATCAAGCTGGGGGAGGTCGTCCTCAAGGGCAAGAACCGGGAGCGGTTCGAGCGGCGGCTGGCCGACAATCTGCGTGACGCGGTGCGGCCCATCGCCCGGGTGGACGTGATCCGCCGGCACGGGGTGATGGTCGTCCGTACCAAGGACGCGACCGTCGAGAAGGTCGATGCCCTGGCCGAGCGGATCACCGATGTGATGGGCATCGTGTGGGCGCACCGCGCCTGGCGGGTCGGCAAGGATCCCGAGAGCGTGGAGCGGGCGGCGCTGGAGCTGATGGCGGGGCGCGAGGGCACCTTCGCGGTGCGCTCGCGGCGCCGCGACAAGCGGTTCCCGCTGACGTCGACCGAGCTCGACCGGAAGGTGGGGGCCGCCATCGGCGACCGGTACGGGCTGAAGGTCCGGTTGAAGGACCCCGACCACACCGTCTCCATCGAGATCGACCGGGACGAGGCGTTCGTGTTCTCCGGCGGGCTGCCGGGCCAGGGCGGGCTGCCCGTGGGGATGAGCGGCCGCGGCCTGGTGCTGATGTCGGGCGGCATCGACTCGCCCGTGGCCGCGTACCGGATGATGCGGCGCGGCCTGCGGGTGGACTACCTGCACTTCTCGGGGATGCCCTTCACCGGCCCCGAGTCGATCTACAAGGCGTACGCGCTGGTCCGCGAGCTGGACCGGTTCCAGGGCGGGTCGCGGCTGTTCGTGGTGCCGTTCGGCAAGGCGCAGCAGCAGATCAAGTCGTCGGGCGCGGACCGGCTCGCGGTGATCGCCCAGCGCCGGCTGATGCTGCGCACCGGCGAGGTGCTGGCCCGCAGGCTGGGCGCGGGCACCCTCATCACGGGGGACGCGCTGGGCCAGGTCAGCAGCCAGACGCTGACCAACATCACCGCCTTGGACGATGCCGTGGAGATGCCGATCCTGCGGCCGCTGATCGGCATGGACAAGAGCGAGATCATGGATCAGGCGCGCAGGGTCCGGACGCTGGCGATCTCCGAGCTGCCCGATGAGGACTGCTGCACGCTGCTGGCCCCCCGCCGCGCGGAGACCAGGGCCAGGATCGACGACCTGCGGCAGATCGAGAAGCGGCTCGACGTGGGCGAGCTGGCCGATCAGCTGGCCGAATCCGTCCAGGAGCACCGCCCGGTCTACGGCGACGCCGCGGCCTGAGCGCGGCGCGGCCTCAGCGCGGCCTGCCTCAGCGCGGGTCGGCGTCGGACGGGCGGGGCGGCTCGGGCCCTTCCGGGCCCATCAGCGTGAGCCGTTCGAGCCGGACGATGCGGAAGCGGCGTCCCGCCACGGCGATCCCGTTGCGGCGTGTCGAGTCCGCCATCAGCGTGGCCGCGTCGGCGTATTCGGCGAGTTCGGCTTCGCCGGGGTGTTCCACGGCGGGGACGACGTGCCGGAAGTAGGTGGCGAGCGAGTCCCGCGCCCGCTGGGGCGTGTCGTGGAGCCGTCCCACCGGCCGCCAGCGCCCATCGGAACGTTCCGCGACGGTGAACGCCGGGGCCAGTCGCACCGGCGTCAGGTACGCGCTTGCGGGCTCGTTGCCGGCCCGCGCCGCCGCGTCCAGGAGCTGGCACAGCAGTTCGGACGTCGCGAAGTCGGGGGCGGGCATGCCGTCTCCGATCCGGTCGTACGGGCGGTGGCGCGGCATCCGGTGGTCGCCGGGACGCGGGTCGAAGTCGGTGGGACGCGGCGGCTCGGGGCCGTCCGGACCGGTCCGCACCAGCTGTTCGATCCGCACCAGGCGAAACCGCCGTCCCCCGACGGTGACCTCGTCCAGCGGCTCGCCGGACCGCAGCCGCCGCGTCACGGGCGGCTCGGCCCCGGCGGTGTCCTCCAGATGGTCGGCGAGCAGCTCCCTGGCGCCTTGGGGGAGCGGGTCGCAGGGGCAGACCACCTGCCAGCCCCCGTCGACCCGCTCCGCGGCCGTGAACAGCGCGCCGACCGCCACCAGCTCGGGGTAGGCCGCGATGGAACGGCAGGCGTCGGCGAGCGTCACCGCCGCCACCGGATCGACGCCCGCGAGATCCTGAGGGAACAGCCGCCCCCCGTCGCCCTCTGTCATGCCGGACATCATCCCGGCTGTGTTCGATTTTGCAAGCGCGGAGCGCACTTCCGGCATGCCATGGGTGTCACCGGCGGGCGGGACGGACCAGGACCAGGAGGCTCGCGGCCAGCAGGGCCAGGCCGGCGAGGGCCGTGACGCCCAGGCGTTCGTCCAGCACGGCCATGCCCAGGACCGCCGCGATGGCGGGCTCGGCCAGCGTCAGCGTCGTGGCCGTGGTCGCGGGTGTGGTCCGCAGCCCTCGCGCGAACAGGACGTAGGCGCACGCCGTCGTGATCACGCCGAGGTAGACCGCGATCAGCGTGCCCCTGCCCGAGAACGCCCAGCCGGGGTCGCCCGCCAGCAGGACGGGCAGCAGCAGGACCGCGGCCACACCGAACATCGCGCCCGCGACGGCCCGGTCCTGCTCGCCCCGGTCGATGAGGCCGGACGCCAGCGTCGCGTACACCGCGTACGACAGGCCCGACAGCAGGGCCAGGCCGATGCCGGCCGGTTCGGCCCCGGCGTCCTCACCGCCGAGGATCAGCGCCGCGCACCCCGCGACGGCGCCCGAGGTGGCCAGCGCCCACCGGACGTCGATCGCCGAGCGCCCGAGGATCAGGCCCAGCGCCCCGGCGAACGCGGGCGCGCTGCCGATGGTGACGACCGTGCCGATCGCCACCCCGGTGCGGGCGGCGGCGGTGAAGAAGGCGGTCTGGTACGCCGTCACCGCGACACCGCCCACGGCCACCAGCGCCAGGCCGCGGCCGGACCGCAGCAGGCGGCGCAGCCCCGCGCCGCGTCCCGCGAGGGAGGCGAACAGCACCAGCAGCATCCCGCCCATGACGATGCGGACCGCGGCTATCGAGACGTTGGTCGCCTCGGGGACGAACGTGCGCACCGTACCGGTCGTGCCCCACAGGGAGGCCGCCACCAGGATCACGGCGCTCCCGCTCAGCGGCCGGGACGCCGGATGGGCAGGCGCGCCCTGCGCGTCCTTGGAAGCGCGCAGGGAAGAGACAGATCGGGGAGACACTGGAGAACGCTCCTGAACTCGAATCGGAAGGAGGATCCGTATTCGGGGCGCAGGAGCTCAGGACCGGGCGTTCCTTCGCCGGGTCCTCAGGAACTCAGAAGCTCAGCACGCAGCCGCCGCGCCCCATCAGGCGCGGGGCGGCCCGCAGTTGGGCGTCCAGTACTCCACGAAAAGCGACGGTATCACCCGTTCACCACCCGCGATCAGGGGCCCCGCCCGCCTGACCCGTGAGACCGAGGCCAGGGGGCGGAGCGCCCCGCTCCACAGGGGCGGGTCCTACGAGTGGAGGGACGCGGCTGCCGTGTCCTGAGAACCGTGGGGGGACGGCTCGCCCTCTGCCACCGCGAGCCTCCTGTTCACCAGCGGGGGGAGGTCCCTCACGGCCTTCGCCAGCTCCCGGAGGTCGCCGTCCACGAGGGCCTGGGGGCCGTCGCAGAGCGCGGTCTCGGGGTGCGGGTGGACGTCGATGATGACGCCGTCCGCGCCCACGGCGATCGCCGCCCGGGTCAGGGGGAGGACGAGGTCGCGGCTGCCGCCCGAGTGGGACGGGTCCACGATCACCGGCAGGTGGGAGAGGCGCTGCGCGACGGGGACCGCGGAGATGTCCAGGGTGTTGCGGGTGGCCCTCTCGAAGGTGCGGATGCCGCGTTCGCACAGCACGATGTCGAGGTTGCCGCGCTGCGCGATGTACTCGGCGGCCATCAGCCACTCCTCGATGGTGCCGCTCATGCCGCGCTTGAGCAGCACCGGCTTGCCCGACTCGCCCGCCGCCTGGAGCAGCGGGAAGTTCTGGGCGTTGCGGGTGCCGATCTGCAGCATGTCGGCGTACGAGGCGACCAGGTCCACGTCCTTGGCGTCCACCACCTCGGTGACGACGGGCATGCCGGTCACCTCCCGCACGTCCGCGAGGATGCGCAGGCCGGCCTCGCCCAGCCCCTGGAAGGCGTACGGGGAGGTGCGCGGCTTGAACGCGCCGCCGCGCAGCAGCGTGGCCCCGGCGGCCTGCGCCATCTGCGCGGCCTCCAGGGTCTGCTCGGGGGTCTCCACCGCGCACGGCCCGGCGATCAGCGTCATGGTGCCCGGCCCGATCGGCACGCCGCCGACCCGCACCACCGAGCGCTCGGCGTGGTTCTCCCGGCTGACCAGCTTGTAGGGCACCGAGATCCGGATGACGTCGCCGACCCCGCTCATCCCGCGCAGATTGAGCGTGCCGAACTGCTCGATGTCGCCGACCAGCCCGACGATGGTGCGCTCCACGCCGCGGCTGACGAACGCGTCGCCGCCCGCCGTCTCGACCAGTGAGACGACGGCCGTGATATCGGCCTCGGTGGCGTCCGGGGACATGACGACGACCATGGTTCTTGCCTCTCCTCGACGTGCGGGACTCCCGTCCGGTCCCGCCGGCCAATCCTCCAGAGACGACGAAAGCCCCGGGCCGTGAGGCCCGGGGCTTCTCCGCCTGTCAGGTCTGTCAGCGCAGCGTCTGGCAGACCAGCCTCCCGGGCCGGTCGAGCCAAAAGAAATACGTCGTGCCGCGCATGGATGACACCCTAACCGATCGCGGGCCGTGCCCCGGAGGGAGGGGCCGAATATGGCTCAGCTCACTGCGGGTGGCAGTATGGCGCCGTCATGTCCCCACCACCCGAAGAGCCCACCGAGGGCCGGAGGCTCCCACCAGGGCAGTACGTTCCCCGCGGCTGGCCGGTGCTCCACTACGGCCCCGTGCCGAAGTTCCGTCCGGCGGACTGGGACTTCCGGGTGTTCGGCGCGACCGCGTCGGGCGGCCAGCACGCCTGGACCTGGGACGAGTTCGACGCGCTGCCCCGCACCAGGGCGATCGCCGACTTCCACTGCGTCACCAAGTTCACCATCCCCGACAACGAGTGGGAGGGGGTCGCCGGCTCGGCCATCATCGAGCTGGCCCCGCCGGACCCGGCCGCCACGCACGTGATGGTGTGGGCGGAGTACGGCTACAGCGCCAACCTCCGGATGCTCGATTTCCTGGCCGAGGGCACCCTGTTCGCCACCCACCGCAACGGCGAGCGGCTCACCCCCGACCACGGGTTCCCGATCCGCCTGGTCGTCCCGCACCTGTACGCGTGGAAGAGCGTCAAGTGGGTGCGCGGCATCGAGTACATGGTCAAGGACCGCAGGGGCTTCTGGGAGGAACGCGGCTACCACAACGTGGCCGACCCCTGGCGCGAGCAGAGGTACTCCTACCAGGAGGACGCCGACGAGTCCCCGCCTCTGTGAACACGCGCCGATTGCGGTGGTTGTGCGGGCATGGGCGTCACCGGGACATTACTGTTTGTTTCCATGCCGACACCCTCCGTGCTCGATGTGGTGATGTGCGGGACGCTCATGGCGTTCGTCGCGGGATGCGCAGCGGCATGGTGTCGGCGGGTGTCGCGGCTCGGTTCGGACGACATCACCGACGAGACCACGTTCGCGACACTGCACACCATCTCCCGTGCCTCGCCCGCGCTGCGGGGCGGCCTGACCCGCGAGTCGGCACGCCGGGCGGCGCGTGACCTGCGGGCCCTGCTCGGCGCCGAGGCCGTCGCCGTGGTCGCGGCGGACCCGTCCCCCGCGCCGGACGCGACCCGCGAAGGACACGGGCGGGAGGCGCGGCGGGGCCGCCTGCTGGCCTGGGCCGGGTCGGGCGACGACGGGCACCCCACGGACGTGCTGGGCCACGCGGCGCCAGTGCTGGCCACCGGCCGGGCCCGGGTGATCACGTCGAAGTCCGCGGGCTGCTGTGACGGGCCGTGCCGCCTGCGCGCCGCCGTGGTGGCGCCGCTCTCCGTCGAGGGGCGGATCCAGGGCGCCCTGGTCGCGTACGGTACGAGCGCGTCCCCGGCACGCGTCCGGGCCGTCGCGGAGGTGGCCCGCTGGATGTCGGGCCAGCTGGAGCTGGCCGAGCTCGACTCGTCCCGCGACCGGCCGGCCGAGGCGGAGATGCGGGCGCTGCGGGCCCAGATCTGCCCGCATTTCCTCTACAACTCGCTGACGGCCATCGCCTCGTTCGTCCGGACGGATCCCGGGCGCGCCCGCGACCTGCTGCTGGACTTCGCCGACTTCGCCCGCTACTCCTTCCGGACCCCGCGCGACTTCACCACGCTCGCCGAGGAGCTGGACTCGATCGACCGTTACCTGCTGCTGGAGCGCGCCAGGTTCGGCGACCGGCTCCAGTGCACGGTGGACGCGGCGCCCGAGGTACTGCCGGTGACCCTGCCGTTCCTGTCGCTGCAGCCGCTGGTGGAGAACGCGATCCGGCACGGGATGAACGGCGCCCGGGGCAAGGCGCCGTTCCACGTCCGGATCGTCGCGCGCGACGCCGGGGAGGAGGCGGCGATCAGCGTCGAGGACGACGGCGCCGGCATGGACCCGGCCTGGCTGCTGGAGAACCTCGCCGGGGGAGCCGGCGCCGTCCGTCCCCGTGCCCCCGCCCACGGGCCCGGCCACGGGACGGACGGCGGCGAGGGGCGGGCGCTCGGCATGGCCGTCCGGTGCGAACGGGACCACGGCGGCGGAGCGGGCCTCGGCCTGGCCAATGTGGACGAGCGGATGCGGCAGTTGTACGGGGACGCCTTCGGCCTGATCGTCGAGACCGGAATCGGGGCGGGCACGAAGGTCAGCCTGAGGGTTCCCAAGAACCGGGCGAGCCTCGTCCCCGAGTGACCGGGTCCCCCTCGCCGATTCCGGCCACGCCCTCTCCGGACTCACCTCATGGAACCGATTGCGGACGGACAGTAATCGCGGCAGGGTCCTAGGTATGTTGCGCGTGCTGGCCGTTGACGACGAAGTCCCCGCCCTGGAAGAGCTCGCCTACCTGCTCCAGGCGGATCCGCGTGTCGACCGCGTGCTGTGCGCCGGTGAGGCGGCGGCGGCGCTGCGCGACATGAGCCGGATCATGATGGCGGGGGATCGGCTCGACGCCGTCTTCCTCGACATCCGCATGCCGGGCCTGGACGGCCTCGACTTCACCCGGCTCCTCACCGGCTTCGCCGAACCCCCGCAGGTGGTGTTCGTGACCGCGCACGACGACAGCGCGGTCACCGCCTACGAACTGGGCGCCCTCGACTACCTGCTCAAGCCGGTGCGCGCCGAGCGTCTCGCCGAGGCGATACGGCGCGTCGAGGAGGCCGTGCGGAGAGACGGCCTGCACGGCGCCGGCGCCGGCGAGGAGGAGGACGAGATGGTCCCCGTGGAACTGGCCGGGCGCACCCGCCTCGTCTCGCGCCGCGCGGTGACCCACGTCGAGGCGCAGGGCGACTACGTCCGGCTGCACACCGGCGACGGGAGCTTCCTGGTACGGATGCCGCTCGCCGCCTTGGCCAAACGCTGGGAGCAGGCCGGGTTCATCCGGATCCACCGCAGCACGCTGGTCTCGTCCTCCCACGTCAGCGAGCTGCGCTTCGACGGCGGCAGGGCCGCCGTCCAGGTGGCCGGCGAACTGCTCCCGGTCAGCCGCCGCCACACCCGGCAGGTCCGCGACCTCCTCGTCCGCCGGTTCCGCCAGGTGGACACCGAGGACCAGCCGCGGTACGGGGAGGAACCGCGACGAAACGGCGACGAGCCGGACCGCGCCGAGCGACACCCCTCCTGACCTCACCCACGGCCCTGGAAGGGTCTCCCGCTACCGCCCTCACGGCTCCTGCCGGGCACGGGCGGGCTCCGACCACCCGTGAGCGGGCTTCTGAGCGCGCCGACCGGGCGATGGCCCCGCTGAACGTCCCCGAGAACGGCCGGCGGCCCCGACCCGGCGGACCACCCGGATACGAAACCGTATCCGCACCACTTCACCGCAGGTCCCGGGCCTGCGGCCAGGGGCGGCCGGGGACGCGTGGCGCCTCTTTCACGTCCTCGCCGTAAATTTCCCACGCCACTCGTCCGAGCGCGCCGACCGTTCACATGACCGCTCGTCCCACCCATCCGACCGCTCACCGGCACACTACGTTACGTACATCGATCACTACAGACCGTTCAACGAGCGCGGCGCGTCCCCGGGTCCCGCGCGGTATCGCAGAGCCCTAGTGTTCTCAGTGGCACCACGCAGCACCGCACCGCGGAACCGCCGTAACCGGAACGCGTCATCCGGAACACGGCGATCCGGCAGCCGGACGGCAGGCGGTACCGCGGCAGGAGCCCCGGGCGCCACACGGCGCTCACTGACATAACTGGAGATCCGGCGAGTCGCCAGACGACCGCCGGATCAGGAGCCGTCCGATCCCGTACCGGGGGGGTGGGATCAGGCGGCGATAGGTTCGGGCGTCGCTGAGCAGTCGGGGGGTTGCTCAGCGACGCCCGGGCTCTTTCTTTTCATTGTGGGCGGGCGACCCCCCACGCCCCCCGGTGCGGGGCGGAATTCCGCGTCCCTGCGCTCGTAGAACTCGCTCCGGGCCGCGGCCTCCCACCCCGTGTAGGGGCTCCGCCCCTACGGCCCCGGCAGGGGGCTCCGCCCCCTGCACCCCCTTTGGGGCTTCGCCCCTTGCCCCCCTTGCGGGGTGGGTCAGTCTCTTAGGCGTTTCAAAGTTTCTATGTCGTGGCCGTGAGGGGTTGGGTTGCGGCCCGGGGTTTCGATGATGAAGGGGACTCCGACCGCGGCGGGGTGGTGGAAGAGTTCGGCGAAGGGCTTCTCGCCTATGTGGCCGGTGCCGATGTTCTCGTGGCGGTCCCGGCCGGAGCCGCAGGGGTCCTTGGAGTCGTTGGCGTGGATCAGGCGCAGGCGGCCCTCGCCCACGGTTTCCACCAGGGCGTCGATGGTCTCCGTGACGCCGCCGGGGGTGGAGAGGTCGTGGCCTGCGGCGAACGCGTGGCAGGTGTCGAAGCAGACGCCCAGCTTGGGGTGGTTCTCCAGGCGCTCGAAGAAGGGGCCCAGCTCCTGGACCTTGGCGCAGAGCATGTTGTTCTGGCCCGCCATGGGTTCGAGGAGGAGGTCGGGGCCGTCCTCGGGGATCTCGTCCAGGAGGGGCAGGACGTGCTCGCGTACCTGGTCCAGGGCCGCCTCGTAGGTCTGGGTGACCGAGCTGCCGGTGTGGACCACCACGCCCTTGGCGCCGATGGCGTGGCCGCGCTGGAGGGAGTGGCGGATGGACGCGATGGACTTGGTCAGGGTCCCGGAGGTGGGAGAGCCCACGTTCACCAGGTAGGAGGTGTGGACGTAGACGGGGATCTCCTGCTCGCGCATCAGCGCGTCTTCGGCGGGTTTGCCCTCGGGGAGGGCCCAGCCGCGCGGGTTGGACACGAAGACCTGGACGGCTTCCGCGCCGATCTCGGCGGCGTACTTGAGACCGCCCGTGGCCAGGCCCCCCGCCACGGGCACGTGGCCCCCGATGGGGCTCTTCGGTGAGGTCATAGCGGGTTCAGCCTATGCCCAGATGGTGACCTCCGAGCCCCGGGGCGCGTTGCCGCCCGAGGGGGTCTGCGCGACCACCGTGTCGCGGACGCGGCTGCCGACCCGGACCTTGAAACCGGACGCGCGGAGGGCCTTGCGGGCGTCCTCGATCCGCTGGCCCCGGACGTCGGGCACGGGGATCTGCTCGCCGTCCGCGCGTTCGCCGTCGTCACAGAAGAACCTGCCGATGAAGCAGTCGCGTTCCTTGACCACGATGCGGACCCGGTCGCCGCGCGAGACGCCGGTGCCGGGGCCGGGACTCTGCTCGATGACCGTACCGGGCGGGCCGGGGCCCTTCCGGCGGCGGTCGACGTCGACGTCCAGGCCCATGGAGCGCAACTGGTTCGCGGCCTCGTCGCCGTTGCGGCCCACGAGCGAGGGCATCTCCATGCCTCGGCTGACCACGATGTCCACCGGCTCGTCGGGGGACTGCTTCTGCCCGGCGGGCGGCTTCGTGCGGATGACGTGGTCGCGGTCGTGGCTCTGGGACGTGGTCGCGGTCACCTTGCCCGGCGTGAAGCCCCGGTCCCGGAGGATCTTCCTGGCCTCGTCCACGGGCTTGCCGGTCACGTCCGGCACCTCCCTGGGGACGCGGCCCTTGGACGGGAAGAGGGTGACCAGGGAGCCGTCGGTGAGGCGGCTGCCGGGACCCGGCTCGGACCGCGCGACCTCGCCCTTCTTGACCTTGTCGCTGTACACGGCGTCGCCGATCCGGACGGTCATGCCGCCGTCCTCCAGCTTCGCCCGCGCGTCCGCCACGGGCATCCCGATGATGGTGTCGGGGACGTGGTCGTACTGGCCCGAGGTCTGGTACCAGACCGCCCAGCCCAGGATGACCGCCGCCACCGCGCCGATCGCGATCAGCACGTAGCGGCCGGTCAGGACGCTGATGGCGAGGTCGCCCGGGGAACGGGGCGGCGGCACCGGCGCGGGCGCGGTGCGCGCGTCGAAGACCCTGGTGGAGCCGTCGGCCGCCGGGCGGGGCTGCGCGGCGGGCATGCCCACCCGCCGGTCGATGTCGCGGGGGAGGCCCGCGTGCACCTGGGCCACCTCGCCCAGGAAGACGTTCGCGTCCTGCGGGCGCTCCTGGGGCTGGCGTGCGGTGGCGCGCAGCACCAGGGCGTCCAGGGGGTGCGGCAGCCCCGGCACCAGGGTGGACGGGGCGGGGATCGGGTCGTTGACGTGCTTGTACGCGACCGCGAGCGGGGTGTCGCCCTGATGCGGGAGCGTGCCGGTGAGCAGCTCGAACAGCATGACGCCCGCGGCGTACACGTCGGAGCGCACGTCGGCGTGGCCGGACAGGACCTGCTCGGGCGCGAGATAGCCGACCGTGCCGATGATCACGCCGGTCTTGGTCATCCCGGACGCGGTCTCGGCCCGCGCGAGCCCGAAGTCGGCGACCTTGGCCTGGCCGTCCTCGGTGAGCAGCACGTTCTCCGGCTTGACGTCGCGGTGCACGAGGCCGGCGCGGTGCGCGGCGCCCAGCGCGGCCAGCACCGGCTGCATGATCTCCAGGGCGGCGCGCGGGCCCAGCCGGCCGCGTTCGGTGAGCAGGTCGCGCAGCGTGCGGCCGCGGACGTACTCCATCACCAGGTAGACGTGCTCGCCGTCGGCGCCCTGGTCGTAGACCGCGACCACGTTAGGGTTGGAGAGCGCGGCGGCGGCCTTGGCCTCGCCGATGAACCGGCGGACGAAGTCCTCGTCGGTGGCCAGCGCGGCGTGCATCACCTTGATCGCCACCGTGCGGTCGAGGCGCATGTCGCGGCCCATGTAGACGGTGGCCATCCCGCCACGGGCGACGCGGGATTCGATGCGGTACCGCCCGTCGAGCACCTGCCCGACGAGGGGGTCAGCGACCGTAGCGTCCATCAGAGCGAGTGTAAGGGCCTTCCCGAACGGAACCCATCAGCCCGCAGGACTACCGACGGGCCGATCCTCGGCGGCGGGGCCGGGCCTTCGCAGGCCGCCGGCGCCTAGCGTACCGCCTTGCCGCCCGCCGGGACGGGCGCGGGAGCGGGCTCCGCCACCCCGCGAGGGCGCGGGTTCCGGCGCGCCACGGCAACGCCGCCCAGGCACAGGAGGCCGCCGGCGAGCGTCAGCCATTCCGGTACCTCGCCGAGCGTCGCCCACGACATCACCACGACCAGGGCAGGGGCGGCGTAGGTGGTGGCGCCCATCTTGCCCGCCGAGGTGCGGGCCAGCGCGTACGCCCAGGTGGTGAACGCCAGCGCGGTCGGGAAGACGCCCAGGTAGATCATGTTGAGGGTCGCGGAGGCCGAGGCGTCGCCGACCTCGCTTGCCAGCCGGCCCGCGAACGGCAGGCACGCCACCGCGCCGATCAGGCAGCCGTACGTGGTGACCTGAAGCGCCGACGCCCGCCGCAGCGCCGGCTTCTGACTGACGACGCCCGCCGCGTACGTCACGGCCGCGACCAGGCAGAGCAGCACGCCCAGCAGCGAGGCGTGGCCCTCGTCCGACATCGAGTACCCGACCACCACGGCACCGGCGAACGACACCGCCATCCCCGCCATCAGCCGGGGCGGGAAGCCCTCCTTGAGCAGCCAGCCGCCCAGCAGCGCGATGAGCAGCGGGCCGATGTTCACCACCATCGCGGCGGTGCCCGCGTCGACCTGCTGCTCGCCCCAGTTCAGCGCGACGTTGTACAGGCCGAACCACAGCACTCCGGACGCGGCGATCCCGGGCCAGGCCGCGCGGGGAGGCAGGCCCTCACGGCGGATCAGGCAGATCACGCCGAGGGTGACGGCCCCGGCCAGCAGCCGTCCCAGCGCCAGCGCACCCGGCGAGTAGTCCTCGCCGGCGCTGCGGATGGACACGAAGGCGGAGGCCCAGAACACGACCGTGACGGTCGCGGCGGCCAGCGCCAGACGGTTCACCCTCGGCGCGGTTCCGCCGCTTTCGCCCTGAATCATGTGCCGTACCCTGGATCGGAGGTTCGAGGGACGGCGACCAGTCTCGCCCCGCCGATCTTTCAGGTCCAGCGATTATTGCTACAGGGAACGCTTTAGTGTTCCTTCACTATGGTGTGGCGAGGCCCTCCCAGGGCGACGACGCCTGGGCGTACCGGCGCATGGGAATCCGCCCCGCCAGGCGGGCCAGCCGACCCGCCTCCACCGCGTGGCGCATCGCCGCGGCCATCCGCTCCGGCGACTGCGCCCGGGTGACCGCCGTCGCGAGCAGAACGGCGTCGCAGCCCAGCTCCATCGCCAGCGCGGCATCGCTGGCGGTCCCCAGACCCGCGTCCAGGATCACCGGGACGCCCGCGTCCTCCACGATCAGCTCGATGTTGTGCGGGTTGCGGATGCCCAGGCCCGACCCGATCGGGGAGCCCAGCGGCATCACCGCCGCGCAGCCCGCCTGCTCCAGGCGGCGCGCCAGCACAGGATCGTCGTTGGTGTACGGGAGGACCACGAACCCGTCGGCCACCAACTGCTCGGCCGCCTCCACCAGCTCGATCGGATCCGGCAGCAGCGTGCGCTCGTCCGCGATGACCTCCAGCTTCACCCAGTTGGTGCCCAGCGCCTCACGGGCCAGCTTCGCGGTGAGCACCGCCTCGCCCGCCGTGAAACACCCGGCGGTGTTCGGCAGCACCCGGATCCCGCACTCGTTCAGCACGTCCAGGACCGAACCGCGGGCGGAGGGATCGACCCGCCGCATCGCGACGGTGGTGAGGGCGGTGCCGGACGCGACCAGGGCCGAGCGCAGCACGCTCATGCTCGGCGCGCCCCCCGTCCCCATGATCAACCGCGAGGGGATCTCCTCGCCCGCGATGACCAGCGGCTCGACATCATGGCCTGTGTCCTGCTTCACGGGGGTTCAGCCTCCCTGTACGGCGGTCAGCACCTCAAGCCGATCCGCCTCCTGCAACGTCGTGGCGGCCCAGTCCGCACGACGCACGACCTCGCCGTTCAACGCCGCCGCCACCCCGGCCGTCTCCGGACCCGACCGGCCGGTCGCGCCGCTGACCGCGTCCGCCACGCTGGTGCCCTCGGGGAGCTCGCGCCGCTCCCCGTTCACGATCACGTTGATCACGCTGTCCCATCCTTGGGTCGCTCGGGGACGAAGGGACGGCCCACCTCGGGCACCGTGCCGTCCAGCAACACCTCGGTGAGGATGTCGGCGCTGACCGGGGTGAGCAGGATTCCGTTGCGATAATGGCCCGTTCCCACGACGAGACCGGGCAGGGCCGTGGGCCCCATCAGCGGGGCGTTGTCGGGAGAGCCGGGACGCAACCCGGCCGACACCTCGGCGAACTCCAGCTCCGTGATGCCGGGGAGCAACTCGCGCGCGTCCCGCAGCAACTCCCACAGGCCGCCCGCGGTCACCCGGGTGTCGAAACCCATCTCCTCCTGGGTGGCACCGACCACGATCTCCCCGTCCGCCCTGGGCACCAGATAGATCGAGGACCCCTTCACCAGCCCGCGCGTAGACCGCCGCAAGAACGGAACGGCCGTACGGAGCCGGATCACCTGCCCCTTCACCGGACGCACCGGAGGCAGCACCTCCTCAGGCACCCCCTCCAAGCCCCCCGACCAGGCACCGGCGGCCAGCAGCACCCGCTCCGCCCGGACCTCGCCACCGCCCTCCAGCCGCACCCCCACCGCGACGTCCCTCTCGACGATCACACCGGTGGCGCGCCGCCGCACCATCCGCACACCACGCTTCTCCGCCGCCGCCAGCAGCGCCGGAGCCAGCCGCCGAGGATCGACCGAACCGTCCTCGGAAGCCAGCAGGCCACCGCGCACACCAGGCGCCAGCATCGGCTCCAGCTTGCGGCACTCGCGCCCCGTCAACGCCTCGGTGGGAATCCCCCACCTCTCCTGGAGCCGCCGCACCTCGTCCAGATAACGCAGATCGTCCGCGTCGAACGCGACCTCAAGGATGCCGTCGGCGCGGTAACCCGTACCGAGCCCCGTCTCCTCCTCAAGCTCCGCGACGAACGCCCCATACCGGTCACGGGACGCCAGCCCTAACGCGAGCAGCCGCTCCTCCCCGTACGCGACCTCGCTCACCGGAGTCAACATCCCCGCCGCCACGGCCGACGCGCCACTGCCCGGCTCCGGATCCACCAGCGTCACCACGGCCCCCCGCGCCGCCGCGCGCCACGCGGTGGCCAGGCCGATCACACCCGCCCCGATGATCGCGATCTCCATGTCGCCACGCTCCCTTCGCCGGCATGATCCGGATCAGGTTCTGCGGTCGGCGGCCCATCCCAGCCGCCCTCTCAGCCCGGTCGAACCGGACTCCCGCGCGGTTTTAGTCTATTGCAAGCGAGAGCTGCGCTCCTCGCCTGGCGGCTCGTCGCGCTGTGCTTTTTTGGCGGTGCCTGCGGCGTCGGGCGCTGGGCGCCCTCCTTCTCCGGCACCGCGTGCGATCGCTGCATCGCTCCGACTCGCCCAGGGGCTCGCTGCGCGATCAGGGTCTCGCTGGCGCTCGCCCCTGCCTTCGGTCGCGATCGCGGCGCTTGGGCGCCGTTCGGGGCTGGGGTTGGCTGGCTGGGGTGGTTGGGTGGTCGTTCGGGGTTGGGGGGTCGGGGCAGGGCACAATGAGCGCTGTGACGATCATTGTGGTGGGTGGCGGTCTGGCGGGGGTGCGGGCCGTTGAGAGCCTGCGGGGCAAGGGATTTCAGGGTGAGCTGACGTTGGTGTCGGCCGAGGAGCATCGGCCTTACGATCGGCCGCCGCTGTCCAAGGCCGTTCTGATGGGGGAGACCGACGACACCACGGTGGACGCCGATTGGGACTCGCTTGGGGTCCGGCTGCTTCTCGGTGAGAGCGCGACCGGTCTGCGGCCGGGGACGGCACGTGGCGGGACGCTGGCCACGACGGCGGGTGAGATGGCGTTCGACGGTCTGGTCATCGCCACCGGGGCGGAGCCGATCAGGCTGCCAGGGGACGGCGAGCAGCATGTACTGCGGACCATCGAGGACGCCCGCGTGATCCGCGACCGGCTGACGGAGGGGGCGCGGGTCGTCATCGTCGGGGCCGGGTGGATCGGGGCGGAGGTCGCCACGGCCGCGGCCAAGAAGGGTTGCGCCGTGACGGTGGTGGAGGCGGCGGACACGCCGCTGGCCAACGCGATCGGTCCGGAGGTCGGCGCGCTCACCGTTCCCTGGTACGCGGAGGCGGGGGTGGAGCTGCGTACGGGTGTCAAGGTGGCCGAGGTGGAGGACGGCGGGCTCGCTCTGGCCGGTGGCGGCCGGATCGAGGCCGACCTGGTGCTGGTGGGCGTTGGTGTGCGGCCCCGCCTGGAGTGGCTGGACGGTTCGGGGCTGCTGGTCGAACGCGGGATCGTCACCGACGAGGCGTTCAGGACGAGCGTGGGGACCGATGTGCGTTCCGACATCGTGGCGGTGGGCGACTGCGCCGAATGGTGGTCGCGGCGGTATGGGCGGCGCCTGCTCGTCGAGCACTGGGACACCGCGCTCAACGCCCCGTCCGTCGCCGCGGCGACGCTCCTTGGCGAGGACGCGGCGTATGACGCCGTCCCGTACTTCTGGTCGGAGCAGTTCGGGCGGATGGTGCAGTACTCGGGGCACCACCCCGGGTCCGAGCGGCTCGTCCACCGGGGGGACCCGTCCGAGGGCAAGTGGGCCGTGTGCTGGCTGACCGGTGACCGGCTGGACGCCGTCCTGACCGTGGACAAGCCCCGCGACCTCGTCCAGGCACGGCGCATCATCGCCGCAGGTACGCCCGTGGATCCCGACGCGGTGGCCGATCCGGGCGCGCAGCTCAGGCAGGCGGTGCGCTGACCGGTCCGCAAGGCCGGATCCGGCGGGTTTGAGCGAAGCGGGCGCGTGGTAGCAAGGGGGCGTGACGCAACTGCACGCAACCGTGGAAAGCGCTCTCGACCCCCAGACCGACGCCCTCGCCGGCGAGTGGATCTCCCTCCCCGAGGCGACCGAGCGGCTCGGTATCAAGCCCGGCCGGATCAAGCAACTGCTCAGCGAGCGCAAGCTGCTGGCGGTCCGGCGCGGAGGAAAGCCGATGGTGCCCGCCGCCTTCATCAAGGACGGCCAGGTCATCAAGGGGCTCTCCGGCACGCTGACGCTGCTGTCGGACGCGGGCTACGACGATGTGGAGACGCTGCGGTGGCTGTTCACCGCGGACGACACCCCCCCCGGAACCCCCGTCCAGGCGCTCAGCGAGAACCGGGGCACCGAGGTCCGCCGGCGCGCCCAGGCGCTCGCCTTCTGAGGGGCGCGGCGAGAGCACCCGGCGTACGAGGAAGAACACGCACGTGACAGGATCGCGGGGTCACGCGCGACGGTACTCGCGCGCGGCCCCGCGACCATCGTGACACCGCACGGAAGGAACCGGCCCTCACCGTGTCCAGGCACCTCCCCTCCGACCGCGCCGTGGCCCTGCGCGCACGGCTCGCCCAGGCCCGGCTCTACCTCTGCACGGACGCCCGGGAGCGGCAAGGGGATCTGCCCGAGTTCCTCGACGCCGCCCTCGCCGGCGGCGTCGACATCGTCCAGCTCCGCCAGAAGGGGCTGGAGGCGCGGCAGGAGATCGAGTACCTCCAGGTGTTCCGCGCGGCCTGCGAACGCCACGGGGCGCTGCTCGCGGTCAACGACCGGGCCGACATCGCGCACGCCGTGCACGCCGACGTCCTGCACCTGGGGCAGGACGACCTGCCGGTCCCGGCCGCCCGCGCGATCGTGGGCGAGGACATCCTGATCGGACGGTCCACGCACTCCGACGAGCAGGCGTCCGCCGCCGCCGCCGAACCCGGGGTGGACTACTTCTGCGCGGGCCCGGTCTGGCCGACGCCGACCAAGCCGGGACGTGCCGCGCCCGGGCTCAAGCTGGTGCGGTACGTGGCGTCGCAACGCGAGGTGCGGCCGTGGTTCGCGATCGGCGGGATCGACGCGGGCAACCTGGACGAGGTCCTGGAGGCGGGGGGCCCCCCCCTCCTGGGCGTCCCCGCCGGTACCCCGGCGGCCCACCCCCGCCCCGCCCCCCCCCCCCCCGCCCGGCGGGGGCGCGGCCGGCC